>CAZHOD010000043.1:0-9688 GCA_964534075.1 uncultured Spirochaetia bacterium | reverse complement strand
TTTAATCGCGCTTTCTTATTATAAAACATTCGGCCTTCCCGTTGTTATTACAAGAAGTTCAAATAATTTCGGGCCGTACCAGCACCCTGAAAAATTTATCCCTCTTTTTATAACGAACGCGCTGGAAAACAAAAAGGTGCCGTTATATGGAAACGGGAAAAATATAAGGAACTGGATATATGTGGAGGATAACTGTGAGGCGCTCCGTGTGGTTATAAAAAAAGGCAGGCCCGGAAATGTGTATAATATAGGAGGCCGCGCGGAAAAGCAAAACATAGATGTCGCGCGTATGATACTTCCGCTCGCCGGCGCGGATAAAGGGCTTTTACAAAAAGTAAAGGACCGTCCGGCGCATGATTTTCGTTATGCTTTAAGTTCCGCGAAAATAAAAAGGCTCGGGTGGAATCCTGAATATTCTTTTAAACAGGGAATGGCCGCGACAATAAAGTGGTATGCTGAAAATGAGGCCTGGTGGAAAAAAATGAAGAACAGGAAGTTTTCGGATTATTACAGGAAATGGTACGGCAGAAAATAGCTCATTGAGGAAGGAGATGTTTTATGAAACTTATGGTATTCGGGGCCACGGGGCTCCTCGGAACGGATATAATGAACGCGTGCAGGAATGATTTCGACGCTACGGGCCTGAGCAGCAGGGACGCGGATATAACGGATATCGACGCGGTATATAATAAAATAAAAATTTTAAAACCCGATGTGGTTATAAACAGCGCCGCTTTGACAGATGTCGATAAGTGCGAAAACGAGCCTGATAAGGCATACTCGGTAAACGCCGTGGGGCCGAAAAATATCGCCATAGCGTGCAGGGATTTTAAGGCAAGATTTATTCATATAAGCACGGATTATGTTTTTGACGGGGAGGGGGAGAGGCCCTACACGGAATTCGACGAGCCGGCTCCGGTCAATGTTTACGGGAGGGCTAAACTGGCGGGCGAGAATATGGTCAGGGATATACTTGATAATTTTATGATTTTAAGGACAGCCTGGATTTTTGGCGAGACCAGGAAACATTTTGTGGATTACGTGGCGGAAAATATAAAAAAAGGGGATGAAATTATAGCCGTAAAAGACATGGTGTCATCGCCCACCTATTCGGCGGACCTGGCCGCGGCGGTCAAAAACTGTATTACTATGAAAGAGACGGGTGTTTTTCACGCGGCGAACAAGGGGTATTGTTCCAGGGTTTCCATGGTAGAGGAAATAATGAAAGTGCTGAAAAAACAGACAAAGGTAAAGGTAGTGAACCAGAGCCAGTGGGAGAGGCCGGCCAAAAGGCCGAAATTTTCCGCCCTTAAAAATTATCACCTGTCACTTATAGACAGGGATACAATGGCAGGGTGGCGGGATTCGCTGAAAAGGTACGTTAAATATAAATACGGAAGCTGACATAACCGTAAACTGAAAGTTGAAAATATGACGCTGTTTATATGGCTTTTAGTATACGGTATACAGCGTACCGGCTGAAGTCAATACGGGAGGTTTTGCGTTGAAAATACTTGTGATAGGAGGGGCCGGATTTATAGGCTCCAATACGGCAGAATATTACCTTGATAAAGGGCACGAGGTTATTATTTTTGACAATGTTTCGAGAAGGGGCACGGAGTGGAACATAAAATGGCTGAAGGAAAAGGGCGGCGTGAAATTCATAAAAGGAGATATACGAAACTATGAGGAGGTGCTTTCATTATTTAAGAATGAAAATAATATAGACGTAGTGTTTCACCTGGCCGCGCAGGTGGCGGTTACAACCTCGGTAGCCAATCCCCGGGAGGATTTTGATATTAACGCAGTGGGTACATTCAATGTGCTCGAGGCAATAAGGAAAACAAAAGCGGATCCCGTCATTATTTTCGCGTCAACGAACAAAGTTTACGGAGGGATGACGGATATTAAGATTGAGGAAAAAAACGGCAGGTACACTTACGCTGATGTTCCGCAAGGTATTTCCGAGTCACGGATTTTGGATTTTCACTCACCCTACGGCTGCTCCAAGGGAGCCGCTGACCAGTACATGATAGATTACGCCAGGATTTACGGGCTAAAAACAGTTGTTTTCAGGCAGTCATGTATTTACGGTTACAGGCAGTTCGGCATAGAGGACCAGGGATGGGTGGCATGGTTCACAATAGCGGCCATGCTGGAAAAGGAAATAACCGTTTACGGCGACGGCAGGCAGGTGAGGGACGTTCTTTTTATAGGCGATTTGATAAACGCTTATGACCTGGCCATAAGAAACATAGACAAAGTAAAGGGGAGGGCATTTAATATAGGCGGCGGACCGAAAAATACCATGTCCCTGCTGGAGCTGCTTGCCTTTTTGGAAAAGTTTTTCAAAAAGAAAATTCCCGTAAAATTTTCCGCCTGGCGGCCCGGTGACCAGCCGGTATTTATCTGCGATATTTCAAAGGCGCGCGATACTTTCGGGTGGGAGCCCGGGACAGGCCCGGAAAAAGGGGTCGGGCTTCTTTATGACTGGGTGAAAAACAACAAGCAATTGTTTTTTGATTTATAAGCACTAATTATTTAAATTTCAACAGAAAAAAGAACAGGAAAAAGGATTTATGCGCATATTATTTGTTTCCCACAGTTCTGTTTTGAAATATCACCAGCAGAAATTGAAAATTCTGGCTTTGGAATACAAACATGAGGTCATCCTTGTTTCGCCGCCTTCATGGAAAGAAGGGGGGAGGGACGCGAAACTTTATAAGGGAAACCGGGAAATAAAGTACGCAACAGGGGATGTTTTTACTTTTGGAAACAGAATGCTTCATATATACAGGAACGCAGGGAAAATTTTCAAAGAAATAATGCCGGATATTGTGCACGTGGAAGAGGAACCGTATAATGTCCCCTGTTTTCAGTTTGTTAAACTTGCTAAAAAATACAAAAAAAAATCGGTTTTTTTTACCTGGGAAAATATTATGAAAAATTATAATCCTGTTTATTTTTTTTGTGAAAAATATTCCCTTAAAAACAGTGACGCGGCGATAGCGGGAAACGAGGAGGCGGAAAGAATCCTGAAGAACAGGGGTTTCCGGGGAGAAACCTGCGTAATGCCGCAGTATGGTATAACCCCCGATGATTTTACAGAAAAGGAAGTGAAGGGGGTGTCAGGAAAAAAAATCATAAATATAAGTTTCCTGGGGCGTTTAATACCCGGAAAAGGGATAGAATGCCTTATCGAGGCCGTAAAGGGCCTTGAGGGTGTGAAGCTTAATATAGCCGGAAGCGGCAGGAGTTCTTATGTTAGAAAACTTAAAAAAAAGGCAGGGAAAGGCGCTCTTGCGGATAATATATTTTTTCACCCTCATGTAAGAAGGGATGATGTGCCGCGGTTTTTGTACGAGTCGGATGTTATGATTCTGCCTTCCGTTACAACACCCGGGTGGAAAGAACAGTTCGGGCGCGTTATAGCGGAGTCCTTCGCCGCGAAGACCGCGGTGATAGGCTCTTCGTCAGGCGAGATACCGAATGTAGTAAACGGCGCCGGGCTTATCTTTCCCGAAGGCGACAGTTTTGAACTCAGGAAAAAAATTAAAATGTTAATGAATGATGACGGGCTTTATGTTAAGTTGGTAACGAAAGGCTATGAGAGAGTCACGGAGAATTATACAAATCGTATACTGGCGGATAAAATTGACGGAATTTACAAAAGACTCACCGGAGGGTGAATATTGAGGGTGCTTTTTGTCTCGCATAGTTTGGTGCTGAAAGAATACCAGCAAAAACTTCTCTGGCTGGTGAGGAGTTTTAACGTGGAGGTTTTCCTTCTTACGCCGCCATACTGGTATGAAAGCGGGGTAAAAACACCCGCCTACCACGGGTACGGAGGAATTAAATATCTTATCGGAGACGTGGTATTTTTAAAAAAATTTGTGCATTTTTATAAAAACCCCTCTTCTTACATAGCCCGTATAAACCCGGATATAGTCCATGTCGATGAAGAACCATTTTCTCTCCCGGGCTACCAGTTTGTAAAGGCGGCAAAAAAAGCCGGGAAAAAAGCGGTTTTTTTTACTTCCGATAATATCAGGAGAAAACATAATTTCATAAGAAAATATTTTGATTCATACTGCGTAAAAAATGCCGATGGTGTCTATGCGGTAAACAGGACGGCCAAAGAACTTTTGACAGAACGCGGTTGTGACCCGAAAAAAATACATATTATAGAACACGGGGTGGAACCTTCCGATTTTGAGCCAAAGAAATTTAAATGGCCGAAAGAAGTTTTCAGGCTGCTTTATTTCGGGAGGATCGCGCCGGGTAAGGGCATAGAAACCCTGCTGGAAGCTCTGAAAAAAACAAAGAATACAAAATTGTACCTTGTCGGTGCGGGAGAAAAATCATATTTAAAAAAAATAAGAAAATGCGCCGAAAAATCCGGCGTAACAGGAAGGATTTACTTCCAGGGCTACGTAAAAAGGGAAGGGATACCCGCGGTGCTCGATGTAGCTGATATAGCAGTTGTGCCATCCAGGACAGGGGGGAAATGGAAGGAAAAATTCGGCAGGGTTATTATAGAGGCGTTTGCCGCCCGCGTTCCTGTTATAGGTTCTTCTTCCGGGGAGATACCCAATGTTATAGGCGGCGCGGGCATGATATTTCCCGAGGGTAACGCGGATAAACTTGCCGAAAAAATAAATATACTCGTTAAAAACCCGGATGCCTACAGGGACTGCATGGAAAAAGGTTATAAAAGAATGCTTGAGAATTATTCGAATGAAAAAATAGCGGAAAAAATGGCTTCGCTTTACAGGCAGGTGGCCGGAGATTGAGCGCTGCCGAAACTTTAAAAGTGTTAAGGGACGGTGTGCTGAGCCTTTTTTTTCCGCATCCCTGCGCCTGCTGCGGAAGGTATATAAAGGATTTTTCATACCTGTATGTGTGCCCTTCATGTTATTTTTCTTCGGCCTCCCTTCCGCGTCCGCTGTGCGAAAAATGCTCAAAGCCCCTTGTTTCTGCCAAAACCGGTATATGCAGGGAGTGCGGGGAACATAAAAAATATTTTTCATATGTTTCAGCTTCCGCGGCTTATAACGGCGCTGTCAGGGAGCTTATACACTGCCTGAAATTTTACAATAAAGGCAGGGCTGCCCGGATACTCGCGCGCCGTATAGCCGGGAGCATAAATATAAAGGGAAAGGATTTTGACGTTATTTTGCCCGTGCCTACCTCGCGAAAGAGGCGTGAAGAACAAGGGTACAGCCATACTAAGATGCTTGCCGGCGAGTTAAGCCGTTTGTGGGGGATGAAGATGAGCGAAGGCCTGAAAAAAATAAAGGACACACCTCCGCAGAACAGCCTTGACAGGAAGGAAAGGCTTGTTAATCTGAAAGGCGCCTTTGAAGCGGTAAAAAGGTTTGACAAAAAAAAAGTACTTGTTGTTGATGATGTTTATACTACCGGGGCGACAATGAATGAAACGGCAAAGGTGCTCTTAAACGCGGGGGCCGAAGAGGTTGCCGGCGTGGTGGCGGCCAGGTCGATATAAATAAACAGGGGGGGTTTAAAATGCAGGATGCAGAACGCAAAATGCATAATGAAAAGAACATCATGAAAAAAGGAAGGAACAATCATGAACTGCAAAAAAGGACTAAAAAACTTGCTTTAAATATAATCGGATTTTGTGACGGTTTGTCTGATGATTTCGCAAAAAGGGCAATTCGAAATCAGATGTTTAGATGCGGCACTTCCGTGGGCGCTAATTACAGGTCGGCGTGTAAAGCAAAAACAAAAAAGGATTTTATAGCTAAGCTGGGTATAGTTCAGGAAGAAGCGGATGAAACAAAATATTGGCTTGAATTGCTGGAAGAATCCGGGATGGTTGTCAATGAAAAAATCAAGAAGTTATATTCAGAAACGTCTCAGATATACGCTATGGTTGTTGCTTCTATGAAAACAGCAAAGAGAAGTATTTAATTCTGCATTATGCATCGTGCATTTTGCGTTTTTAGGAAAGGGTGGACATGAAGAAAAGTTCTGCATTAGTGCTGCTGTCCGGGGGCCAGGACTCTACTACGTCTTTATTCTGGGCAAAAAAGAAGTTCGGGCATGTGGAGGCCGTAAGTTTTAGTTACGGGCAGAAGCATTCGATTGAACTCAAATGCGCAAAAAAAATAGCGAAGGCCTCGGGAATAAAACATACTGTTATGCCGGTAAAAGAATTTGAGTCGATAAAAAACAGCGCTCTTACCGGAGGGCGGAATAAAATAGGGGGAAAAGACAGCGTGAATAAAAAGTTACCCGCGACATTCGTGCCGGGCCGTAACATTCTTTTTCTTGCGGCAGGGAGCTCCTTCGCGTACACAAAAAAGATTAAAAATATCGTAATAGGGGTTTCGCAGGTGGATTATTCGGGTTACCCGGACTGCAGGGAAGGGTTCATAAAATCAATGGAAAAATCGCTGCGTTTGGGCATGGCTTATAAAATTAAAATACATACGCCTCTTATAAAAAAAACAAAAAAACAGACAGTGCTGCTGGCAAAAAGACTCGGCGCGCTTGAATTTATGAAATACACCCATACCTGCTACAGGGGAGGGAAAAAATCCTGCGGCAGATGCGACGCCTGCAGGCTGAGGGCAAAAGGTTTTGAGGAGGCGGGGATAAAAGACCCTCTTTTAAATTTAAAACTGAAAACTTAAAACTTAAAGCTGAAAACTGAAAATTTAAACTGAAAATTTAAAGCAACCGGGGACAAAAGTTTATGAAGCTGAAAAGAAAAAAATTATCCATCGTTCTGATATTTGTCTTAACAGCGGGGGGCGCGTGTTATTTTTTTATATTAAACCCCGAACGCGTCGATTTTTTCGGCGATGACTGCAATACTTTTGAAGGAACCCTTTTCAATAACAGCGAAAAAGGCTACAGAGGCCTGGTTGTCACGGTTTATTATAAGACAGGGGGCTCAGGAAGGTGGCTGAAAAAAAAGAAATATTTCAGGGGAACCCTTATGCCCGGGCAGAGGGCGGGTTTCAGGTTATGCGGGGAAGAACTGGCGAAAATCGAGGAATATTATCTGGAACTGAAAAAAGAAAAAATAACCGAATTTTATTGACGCGTTATAATGAAGTGGTATAGTTTTTTTATGAATATAAATGGAGGCTATATTATGAAAAAAACCTGTTGATTCTTTCTTTAATGTTTTTTGCCGGATATATCGCGTTTTCAGGGTGTTCAAAAGAAGATTCTCCGGCGGCGCCTGACGCGGAAAAAACAGCCGAAGCTGTAATGACCGAGGCCGCTGAGACTGAAACAGCGGAGGCAGCTCTGTATACGAACACGGTAACCCCGACAATAACACGGACACCGGATGAAACAGCTACTGCAGAAGCTATGCTGACAATGGTGGGGGAGGCGGAAGCCACGAACACACAGGAGGCAGCTGAAACCGCGACCGCGGAAGCCGCGCTTTTTACAGAAACCGCCACTGCCACAGTCACGCCTACAATTACGGTTACCGTGACACTTACCATGACATTTACTTCCACGCCTGTTCCGAAAATCGTTTTTGTCTCAAACAGGACGGGGAATAATGATATTTATATTATGGATGCCGACGGTACAAATCAGACGCAGTTTACCACACACAGCGCGGATGACCGGTATCCTGAATGGTGCTATGAAAGAAGTGAAATAGTTTTTGCCAGCAACAGGAACAGCGAGGGTATGATATATGCGGAAAAAGCGCGAGCGGCGGCTCTGTATATACCATAATAGGGGGCCCAAATGATCAAATATATCCCTCCTGCGGGCCCGGAGGTAAAATCGTTTACGTGAGTAACAGCGGCAGTGATTACGAAATTTATATTTATGACAGCGGCTTTTCATACCAGCTGACCGATAACGGTGTTGCCGATACAATGCCTGATTTGTCCCCGGACGGGAATAAAATCGTTTTTATGTCCGGCCGGCACGGCAACTCCGAAATCTATGTCATGGACGCTGATGGTAATAACGTAAACAGGCTTACAAATAACAGCGCTGCGGATGAACATCCTTCATGGTCCCCTGACGGCAGCCAAATTGTTTTCCAGAGCAACCGCGACGGGAATAAGAATATATACGTGATGAACGCCAGCGGGAGCGCCGAGGCGCCGCTTACGGATTTTTCGGGTGTGGATGACTGGCCCTGCTGGTCGCCTGACGGAAGCAAAATACTTTTTACAAGCGGCCGCGACGGGAATTACGAGGTATATATAATGAATTCTAACGGTACGGTGCAGGGCAACCTGACGGAATACCAATCCGCTGCCGATATTGAGCCCGCGTGGTATTAAGGCCGGGAATTTCGATTATTTTACAGGACGGCCCAGAATATAAAATTCATGCCATGATACTCAGAATATACTTAATCTTCCGCCAATGGAACATATCCCGGGTGATAAGCGTCTAATTTTTATATTTTAGACCGGTATATAAATTGGAGGAACCTGGTGAAAATATTCAATAAAATATTTATTTTGGCTGTAAGTGTGTTTGCCGGTATTTCTGTGTTTGCGGACGAAAAAAAAAATAACCCTTTATGAATGTCTCGATAGGGCAATGCGGACAAACGCTTCCATAACCGCCGCAAGGGCGGAACTTAATGCCGCGTATAACAAAAGGCTGTCAGCAGTAGGCGGGGTCCTTCCTTCGGTAAGTGCGAGCGCGGGATACGGTTATTCGGGGGATGAAAGTTATTCATACGGATTGAGTGCCCGCCAGGTGATTTTTGACGGCTTTAAAAATATTAATAGCATCAAAATAGAAAATGAAAATGTGGAAAAAGCAAAGGCAGAGTACGACAGCATAAAGGCCGGGGTAATATATAATATTAAAAACAGGTATATTAATCTTTATAAGGCGCAGGAAGCGCTTGAAATGGCGAAAAGCATACTTGAAAGAAGAAAACAGCAGGCCGAAGTGGTGGGGGCAGGGTATGAGGCAGGCAGGGAGCATAAAGGTTCTTATCTCACCTCGAAAGCACTGGCTTTTGAGGCGCGGTCCGAGATAAAATCAGCCGAAAGAAATGCCGTGCTCGCGGGTATGCGCCTTTCGGCTGTTATAGGCCCGGGAGCGCCGGAGGTTTTGTCAGCGGTAGATTTTTTTAAGGATGTGCCTTTCGCGGGAAAAGAACCGGATTACGCTAAAATTGCCTTAAATACTCCAGCGCTGAAAAAGCTTGCCGCTTCAAGCAGTGCGGCCGGCCTCAGAGTTGAAACAGCAAAGGCGTCATTTTATCCCTCGGCGTCACTGAGCGGGAGTTACGGAAAATCCGGGGACGCTTTTTTGCCGGAAAACGAGTCATGGCGGATGGGCATAAGTATTTCTCTGCCGGTATTTAACGGTTTTGGTAATATTTCTTCGGCTTTGAACGCGGAGTCTCAATATGTAGTGGCAAAAATAAACAGGGAACAGGGGTACGCGGATAAAATCATAAACCTTAAGGAAAAATGGAACGCGTTTAAGGATGCGGAGGAGGCCCTTGCCGTTAAAAAAGAACACCTCGGAGCGATAGAGGCGAGGGCGGAAATAGCCCAGGCAAAATATTCCGCGGGGCTTTTGATTTATGACAACTGGATTATTATAGAAAACGAGCTTGTAAGCTGCAAAAAGGCGTATCTCTCTGCCGTCGCTCCAGGTCTCCCGAATCAGGCCACCGATTATAACGGTCTGTCCGTGCTGAACC
>CAZHOD010000042.1:0-9781 GCA_964534075.1 uncultured Spirochaetia bacterium | reverse complement strand
GAAGCTTCCGCCTTCGTTAAAACTACTGCGGACAGGTCGGCTGACAAGTAAAGGCAGCGCCTACCCGTTGTTTTAGCCGCAGGGAACAGGCATGCCTGTTCCCTGCAATATTTTTCATAAGAAAAAACCCCGGGAACTGCTTGCCGGGGCTTTTTCAGGGGTGAGGGAGTTTTCTTTACATCTGTCCTGTTTCGTATGGGTCTGTAAGCTCTAATGTCTCATTCATACCCGGCATATCAGTATTCGCGGGAGAATTATTATCCGCGTTTTTCGGGTTAAGCATTATCCACCAGAGCATCCTGGAGACAACGTCTATTCCCATGTCCTGGTCCTCGAACTTATTTGATTTCGCGGAAATTTCTACATTTGTGTTAAAGACAAGGTCCATTGCCCATGATGTGAGCTCAGCCAGGCTGGAATCCTCGTCCGGCGCTGTTTTCAATGTGCCGTAATCATCGATAAGATACAGTGTCATATCGAGAGTCGAGCCGTCATTGTAATAGCGCACATGCCTGAAAGCAAGGTTTTGATCTCCCTCGGGCATTGAGGGTTCTTCATTGTATATACCCGGTGTATTGTCGCCTGCCTCTTGTCCTGATGCTACATTGTCCGAGGTTCCAAGTAATATATCCTCCCATTGTGTCAGGGTGTCATACATGTTTGTGCCAACGTAAGATTCTTTCTTTTCAGTTACCCAGGTCAGCGCTTTGTCAACCTGCAAGCTGTCTGTAAATGTCTTATCAAGCGGGCCGCGGTGCGGCTGCTGTGTTATAAATGACGTGCCGTCATCAGGCCTGTCATACATCCTCTGTTCTTTTACAAGGTCCGGCCTGTGTATCATAAGGCCCCATGTTGTTGATTTGCCCTCTACATTGAACAGGTTCACGCTTTCATTGGAACCCGCAGGCTGTACCATTGGCTCGCCCGTACCCAGAGCCAGCATGTCTATGTCCTTAAGAAGTTTCCATTTTGTCGGGTGTGCCGTACCCTCGGTGTTGTTCCACAGGTTTGGTTTATAAAGGGTTCCCATATATACCCAGTCTTTTACATTGGAAAGTTTGACCCTCTGCTCTATAAGATGGTTCCTCGGCCCGAGTTCGGTCCCCTGGGGGTTAAAAAAGTTATTTTCATCAAGCTCAAACGCTGTCCATTCTTTCTGCCATAAAAGTTTCCACTGTTTCCATGTCGGGTCCTTGGGCAGGTTGTACTTAAATATATTCTCCCCCCTTAGGTAATCCAGCCTTCCGTCTCTCAGTGTAACTGAAAGAAGGTCCACCTGCCTGGGATTGGGCCTGAACATAAACTCCTCTATCCTCACCCTGTTTCCGTGAACATCTGTCATTGTCTTTCCGAGGTGTACGTCCGCTTTCATATGCTCATTTATGTGCTTTAAATCATGCACAGCGTGGCTCCTGGCCGCGTTAAGCTCGCCGTTAAGCTTGTTTTTAAGCCTTTTGTGTATGTTCTTTTTGAGTTTTCCCACATATTTATTCGTGCCGCCTACTGTACCTTCTGTATGGCTTTCGCCTTTTATTTTGCCGTCTTTTTTAAGTTTTTTCTCTATCCTCCATTTATACACGGCGTCCCCGCCTTTTTTCTTCAGCCCGCGGACAAACTTGATTTCCTCCCTCATTTTGCCTATTGTCCTGTTTATGCCGCCCTCGGCGCTCCATTTTTTTATACCTAATGGGCCTTTTCCTTTAAGGCATTTTGAATAATGCCCCGCCCTGACCATTACACCGGGCCTGTCTGTTGCACCGCCGCCGCCGTGCTGGCCGTCATCCTTTACACTGCCTTTTCCGCTAAACTTCACTTCACCTTTTGTTACACCAAGCAGGGCCGAGTCATTGTCCGCCTGCACCACAAGCTCGGTTCCCTTAACAGCCGCGATTGCCATACGGGTATGGACCTCGAATTTTGATTCAGGGTTTTTCAGCTTGTCGACAATCGCGAAAAATTTCCCCTTTGCCAGGTTAAAAATCGTTTTGGCCACGCTTCCCTGCCTTTTAAGTTCGGCGAGTTTCATCTGCGAGTTACTGTCGAGCCGCACGATTGTGGCGTCGTCAAAAGTAACCTCCATAAAACTCCCTCCGCGTGTGAGAAGAGTATCTCCTTCGTAAAGGGGCATGTTGATTTCAGCGTCCTTCCAGTTACCGTCTGTAAATGCCTTTGCCGAGCCGCTGTGGTCCGATATTACAGCCACTGAGTCGGCAATTCCGGGATAAACCGGAATCGCTGATAAAACCATCACCCCTATTACTGCCGTAAGTTTTGTTAAATATTTCATTTTTTCAGCCTCCTTTGCCGAATATATTTTGTTTTACGCCTATACATATGCAAGGCGCGTGCCACAGTGAAATCCCATAAAAATAAGGGGTTTTTGAAAAAATAAGTGCCGAAAATTGTATTTGCTGCCGAAAAACCGGCAGTTTCAAGCCTAAAACTTAAAGGTTAAAACCGAAAGTTAGAGCTGAAAGGGTAAAAAACAAAAATCAAAATGTTTTTAATATAAATAAGGAATATGAATTTATACTTAATAATAAAAATAATGAGAGATGAGTAAACTGTGATGTTCGCCTACGGCTCACCACAACATTATAAGCCCGCCCCTACAAAAATAAAATTACACTTCCCCCTTTTTTTAATTATATCTTATATCATCTTTATTTATTCCTTTGTTTTGTTTACCATAACCGCGCCCGGAAAAGAGGTAAAAACAGAACCTATTAAAATTTCCTTTTCAACCCCCTCATGCTCCCTTCCGCTTATGGTTTCCGTAAAATCACCTTTTATTTCCTTTGGAAGAATTATTTTTGTATCTTTCCATATTTTTTCACCCAGCGGAAGTCCGCCTTCATTTACAACACGTGTCAAAAACCGCGGTACGGCCGTAATGGACATTCTTTCCTCGTATTTCCTGGCAAAAGCGAAAATATTATCCCTGTATTTCCCGTCGGTTTTTAAAGGTATATAATTCGATTTAAGAAAAAGGCCCCGGTTATTTTTTCTTGCCGTAAGAACCCTGTTGATGAGAAAAAGTTTTACCTTTCCGTCCCCGGGGTTTTCAAGAAGTGATAAACCTGTTTTTTCGGCGCCCTGTTTTTCCACATACCTCTTAATTTCATTGAGTTTCGAATAAAGCCCGTCAAAATCCACCGGCCTCCTGTTATCGGGATCGACAAACGAAAAGTCCCACAGTTCGCTGCCCCTGTAAAAATCAGGAACACCCGGTATGGTTGATTTAAGTATTACCTGGCTTAATGAGTTAAACACGCCGTAAAACGCTGTTTTATTTTTGAATTCGAGGAAATCATCGAAAAATCCGGCGTTTTCTCCTTTGAGCAGCCCCTCCGCGAAGGATACAAATGATTCCTCGTATTCAATATCCGGTTTTATCCAGGCGGTATGAACCTTTGCCTCTCTTGTTGCCTTGATTATGTAATCCTTAAGCCGGGAAAAAAATTCAGCGCATTCCTTTTCACCGCCGGGGTATGAGCCGAGCATGGCCTGATAAAGAAAATATTCATCGTTCCTGTCGAGTTTTATTTTTTTTCTTCCCCTGTTCATCCTGCTCCACTTTTTTACTTTTTCCTCCCATTTTCCGGGTATTTCCGAAAGCACGTTTATCCTTGCCCTCGCGTCCTCCCCCCTTTTTGTGTCATGGGTGGAAGTTGTGTTCATGGCGCCGGGCCATTTTTCCGCTCGCTCCCGGTTGAATAAATGGAATTCTTTGTCCGTAACTCCGAAGGTATCCGGGCCGCCTCCGACCTCGTTAAGTGAAATAAGGCGGTTGTAAATATAAAGGAATGTATCCTCAAACCCCTTGGCCATAAGCGGGCCGGTCAGCTGCTGGAACTTCATCACAAAATGCAGAAGGTCCTTCTTGATGTTTTCATCCATGTAATCTTCGTACTCTAACAAAAGGAACTTTTCTATAAAATCCAGCTCGTGCATGAGCGACGGGTTAAGCCTTTTTGCCTGCTCTACTGTTTCAATAATAAGGTTCCTGTCCTTTTCAGTAAGAAGTTCGCCGTCTATATAAGACCTGTAAACAGGGAAAACCGCCAGCAGCTCCACAAGGGCGCGCTTAAGCGCGTAAAGCGTAATGTCCCTTCCGTGCCTGTCCCCGGCTGAAACGGATTTTAAGAGCCGGGCGAGATTATCCACGTCGCCCGCCATCCTTTTTTCTATAATCAGCTTTTTTTTGCCCCGTAAAAGTTCGCTGTAATTAATACGGGCGCCCAGGAACTTATCGTATATTCTTTTGAAGCGGGAAGCGTTTTTTGTATCGCACAAAAGCCCGTTTATGTAATTAAGAGAATCGTACCCTGTCGTACCCTGAACCGGCCAGTAATACGGTATTTTCTCCCCTTTATCAAGCACCTTTTCCACCATTACGTATGTATCCGCGACATTTTCCCTTACGTTTTTTAGGTAGGATGTCGGGTCATAAAGCCCGTCTATATGGTCGAGGCGCAGGCCGGTAACATTTTTTTCCTTTATGAGGCCGAATATAAACGAATGAATATAATCGAATACCTCCTTTTTCTGGGTGTTGAGGGATATAAGCTCGTTTATGTTGAAAAAACGGCGGTAATTAATCTCCTCTGCCGCCACTTTCCAGAAGGAAATCCTGTAAACCTGTTTTGAAAGCAGGCCGTCAAGTTCATTAAAGCTGACCGGGTCTCCCGGCTGCCCGTTGAGTACGCCGAGGTTATTGTCCATAAATTTTTTGATTTCGCCGTTGTTGTTATACAGGTCCCAAAGCATTTTTTTTACAAAAACAACCTGTTCCCTTCGTTCCTCTGCTTCATCCACGCCCGCCAGGTTTTTTAATACATAAATAACCCCTATCAATTTTACAAAGTCGGGATTATCCCTGCCAAGGCGGTTTTTAAGCCCTGCCATTCCCGGGCTGAGTACCTCGATATACGTTTCTATCTTAAGGGGGAAAATGTGCTCATAATAATTTATAAAATAACCGTTTTGTCCATAATTGAGTTTTATTTCCCCTTTTGACAGGGCCTCGTCATAAAATGAGCCCAGAAAAGGAGCCAGAACCCTGCCGGACATGGATGTGTCCGGATGGCCCCAGTTTATGTCAAAAAAATCGAAATAACGCGAATTACGCCCGTTTTCGAAAAGGTCCATGACATAAGGATTTTCGCTGCTGTATGACATGTGATTCGGCACAAAATCCTGTATCCACCCCATGGATTTTTCCCGCACAGCGGAAGTAACCCCTCTGAATTCGTCAAAAGTTCCAAGTTCGGGATTAATTTCGGAAGGGTCGACAACGTCATACCCATGCGCGCTTTTGGTTTTTGCCCTGAATACAGGAGAAGCGTATATATCCGATATACCGAGTTCATTGAGGTAATCGATTATTTTTTTCGCGCTGTTGAAAGTAAAACCGGCGTTGAACTGCAGCCGGTACGTAGACTGGGGTATCCTCATTTACCTGAACCTCGCCCGGAGGTATTCCCCGGTGGAATTGTAAAGTTCTATCCATTTTACGGATTCTTCTTCGCCTTTTTCTTTTTTATCGGCCCTCTCCCTGTAATATTTTTCGCCAATTTTAAAATACATGTTCTGGGCCTTCCATAGGTTGACATCTATTTCCAAATCATTGATTAATTTTATGGTCTCATGTATTTTTCCAAGAAGCTCCAGGTCAGTGGGGTTTTCATAAAAAAGGTTCATTACATCGTTTACTTCCTCGGTAATTGCCAGCTGAATCATTTTCTGGTCCAGTTTAACGCCCCATTTTTTCACTTCGCTTATTGTCCTTTTGAGCTCGTCCGGCCTGGGTTCGGGCTCCTCGAGCAGGCGCTTCAAATCGAGATTTATTATAAACTCGACCGCGGATAAAAACGCCCGTGGAAGGTACATATTGCTTTCTTTTATAACCTGCATAATCTGGTAGTTATTGGAGTATATCTGCCTGTAAAACGACTCGGTTTCCTCGAATATTTTCTCGAATATCTGATTGAGTATTTTTTCCTGTTCGTCGCGAAAAAGGTGCCAGAACGAATAAGTATTCCCCTCATAATAGTTTTCTATTATTTTAATGACTTCCTGTATGCCTGTTTTATTGAACGCCTCGTAAAGTTCATCCCTCATTTTTTCAAAAAATTCCGCGTCTTTCGCGTACTTCACGCCGGCGGCGAGGTTATGGTCGCCCATGTGAAGCACGGCGAAATTTATCTCGTTTTCCTCGAGGGTTATTTTGGATTTCATGCGGGCCTTCCCCGTTACAAGCACCTGCTTACCCGCCTCTTCTTTTTTATAATCATGGCTTTTTACTTCATAGCAGTATATCTCGTTCTCTTCCTGATAGTCCTCAAAAAGAGACGAAACAGCGTAATGCACCCCTACCCTCAAAAGGTCTATAACAGCGGGTTTTACATAGGCATCGTATACCGCCCTTCCGTTTTCGAATTTTGGAAGGTTTGAAGGGGCCTCTTCGAGAATTTTTAAAAATTTTTCCTCCCCGTCAAATCCTGACACGCCCCGCGCTATCTGCATGGCGCGGGCCGCGTATTTCATTATCTGAGTTGTTTCTATACCGGATATTTCGTCGAAAAACCAGCCGCAGCTCGTATACATATAAAGGCAGTTTTTCTGCATTTCCAGAAGTTCCAGGAGCCTTATTCTCTCCTCCCGGGAAAGCTGCCTCACCCTGTTTCTTTTCATGAATTCATCCAGGTTTTTTTCCCTGTCACTGAAAAGGTTTATGTAATCGTTCCTTAAATCCATGGGATCCTTAACAAATTCACCCGCCTCGCGTATATATATTTCCCTGAGGCTGTCCCTGAGAAAATCAAGGGCTTCCCTGAGTGGTTCTCTCCATTTTTGGTTCCACCCGGGGTGCATCCCTGAGCTGCACCCGCAGTCGGCCCTCCATCTTTCCACGCCGTGCGCGCAGCTCCATGAACCGGGTTCTGTGATTTTCACCTCGTATTCAGGCGGGTGTTTTTCCAGAAATTCCCCGTAAATTGTTATTTTTACGGAATCGTCAGCTTCTATATCATGGGCGCAGTAAGCCAGCGCCATATCACCGTGCTTTTCATGGTGGCCGTATGTTTCGCCGTCTGTGGCTACATTTACTATTTGGGGTAAATCCTCCCGTGTGAAAGCGCCTTTGAGCCTTTTCGCGAAATTGCCGCCGTTTTTCAAAAGCCCGCCGAAACTCAAATCCTGTGATATCGGCCCGTCATAAAAAAATATTGTTATTTCTTTTCCTGAGGGAAGTTTGCAAAGATAGGGTTTTTTTGGGTCGACCTTTTCGCCCTTTACGTCCTCCCATTTTTCTTCGCCAATTTTTCTTACTGAATCCGCCTGTGACGGCGCGAGTATCGTAAATTTTATCCCCTGCTCCGCGAAAACCTCCAGGGTATTTGTGTCCGCGGCTGTCTCAGCCAGCCACATTCCCTCAGGCTCCCTTTTGAACCTGTTTTTGAAATCCACCACCCCCCAGATTACCTGGGTCCTTTTGTCTTCTATATCTGCGAGCGGCATTATTATATGGTTGAATACCTGCGCAAGGGCGGCGCCGTGGCCCGAAAATTTCCTCATACTTTCTTTGTCCGCTTCGATAATGGCTTTATATGTCTCTATATCGTGGTTTTCCATCCATGAAAGAAGGGTCGGGCCGAAGTTAAAACTCATGGAAGCGTAATTATTTACAATCGCTGTTATCCTGTTTTCATTGTCGAGTATCCGCGACGCGGCGTTGGGCGCGTAACTCTCGTTCGAAATCCTCTCGTTCCAGTCATGAAAGGGATAAGATGATTCCTGCATCTCTATCTCTTCCAGCCAGGGGTTCTCCCTTGGAGGCTGGTAAAAATGCCCGTGTATACAAACATACCTGTTCATTTATTTTCTCCTTAAAAACACGCGGAAACTTTTCGGGGGTAATTTCCCGCTGTTGGCCGCCTGTTTATTAATATCATATTTACCTGTATCTGAATCGAAAATCACCCGGTAATCTCCGGCAGCGTCCTGTTCGCGTGAAACAGGGCATTTACCGGTATTATACAGTATTATTATATCATCATCACCGTATTTTCTCCCGTAAAAAATAAGCTCTTTTTGGGTTTTTACTTCCGGCGGAGGCGCCGAAGACGCGTATAATACCGGGTGCGCGTTCCGTAATTTTATCAAATTTTTGTAAAATTCGAACATCTCTCCTTTTTCCCCGCCTTTTTCAATGCCCCATGTGAGCTTTGATTTTCTGAATGTTTCCTCTGACTGCGGGTCAGGCGGCTCGCCTTTCCACTCAAAGGATTCAAATTCCGCCCTCCTTCCCATTCTCACCGCGTCTATAAGGGAAGGGTCATTGTGGCTCACAAAATATAAAAAAGGGGCCTTTTCAAAATATTCCTGGCCCATAAATATCAGAGGTATAAACCCTGATAATAAAAGCATTCCCGACGCGAGTTTGTAATCATTAAAAGCAATAAGAGAAGAAAGCCGTTCGCCTAACATCCTGTTCCCTACCTGGTCATGGTTCTGTATACAGCTTATAAAAGAAGGGCCCCTGTAACCGCCGGTTTTACCTCCGTAAGTTCTTTGCCTGAATTTTGAGTAAACACCATCGTATACAAAGCCGTTTTCCATGGCTTTGGCCATATCTTTTGTTTCCCCAAAGTCAGCGTAATAACCGTTTTTTTCTCCGGTAAAAAAGCTGTGAATGCTGTGGTGAAAATCATCGCACCACTGCGCGTCGAGGGTATATCCGCCCTTTTCAGCCGGGTTTATAAGTTTGATGTCATTAAGGTCGCTTTCGGCTATGAGCCTGTATTTTTTGCCTGTTCTTTCTCCGAGTTTCCGGGTTTTTTCAGCCATTTCCTTAAGCATATGCTTCGCTGACATGTCATAAATAGCGTGAACCGCGTCAAGCCGCAGCCCGTCAAAATGATATTTTTCAAGCCAGAAAAGCGCGTTTTCAATAAAAAAATTCCTTACTTCGTCGCTCATAGGGTCGTCAAAATTAACCGCGTCGCCCCACGGCGTCCTGTATTTCGAGGTAAAATAAGGCGCGTACTGTCCGGTATAATTCCCTTCGGGCCCCAGGTGGTTGTAAACAACATCCAGTATAACAGCGATATTATTTTTATGGCACTCATTTACAAAATGTTTCAGCCCATAGGGGCCACCGTATGAATCCTGGACAGCAAAAGGATATACGCCGTCATACCCCCAGTTGCGTTCCCCCGGAAAACGGGCCACCGGCATTATTTCAACGGCGTTTACACCGAGTTCTTTTAAATAAGGTATTTTTTCAGCCGCTGAATAAAAGTTCCCTTTTTGCGTAAACGTACCCGTATGAATCTCATAAATAACCCAGCTTTCAAAATCCGGAGAGTTGAAATCACTGTCTTCCCATTTAAAATTTTCATGGGCTATTACACGCGAGGGCCCGTGTACGCCCTCCGGCTGGGAATGTGACGCGGGATCGGGGCGGTCATTTTCGCCGTTAATTCTGAAAAAATAAGACGCTCCTTCTTTCACATCTATTTCTTCGGCTTTCCAGTAGCCTTTTTCGAAGCCGCGCATTTTAATAACCGCCGGCGACGGCCCTGTTATATTAAGCTCCGCTTTTTCGCACAAAGGGGCCCAAAAAACAAAATCATATTTTTTATTTTCCCCCTGAATGGCTCCTATTTTCAATCATTACCTCCCTTCCGGAAGATAACCGCGGGATAAATCACGCTTTCACAATGCCCGGGTTTCACTGGTTCCTGCCGCAGCAGTTTTTGTATTTCTTTCCGGAACC
>CAZHOD010000041.1:6410-9942 GCA_964534075.1 uncultured Spirochaetia bacterium | reverse complement strand
AGTAGTGGGTTTTCTTTTTAAGGCCCAGGGCCTTGGCGGATACCTTGCCGGAACAATACTTGTCGGCCAGCTTCTTGCCGTGTTCCTGGCAAATTCGGGCGGCGCGTGGGACAACGCCAAAAAGACCATAGAGGACGGGCTTTACGGAGGAAAAGGTTCAGAGCCGCATAAAGCCAGCGTTACCGGTGATACTGTTGGTGACCCGTTTAAGGATACCGCGGGCCCGGCGCTTAACCCTCTTATAAAGGTTATGAACCTTGTGGCGCTTATCATCGCCCCGATTCTTGTAACTGATTTCGGCGAAGGGTACGGGTTCGGCGTTCTGGCCATTGTTGTGGGCGGCGTGGCAGTATTAGGTATAGCGGTCTGGTTCTCAAAAAGAGAGGACGATTCCGGTATTGCCGCGGAGCTTATGAAATCCGCGATAAAATCGGCGTCAAAGAAAAAATCAAAGCCGAAAAAGAAAAAGAAGAAGAAATAAACCTTTTTAAAAAGGTTTAGCATAAAAAGGGAAGGGGCCGGTTACAAACCGGCCCTTTTTCTTATTAATTTTGGATTTTAACGGTAAGATTAAAAATATCCGGAACATGAAACCGTAAGGGAGGTCAGGATTGGAAATAGGAATTGTAGGGCTGCCTAATGTAGGAAAGAGCACTATATTCAACGCGCTTTCCGGCGGCAGGGCGGAGGTCGCCAATTATCCTTTTTGTACGATAGACCCCAATGTAGGCATAGTGGCTGTCCCGGACAAGAGGCTTGATTTTATATATTCTAAGTATGACAACGGGGAGGCAAAAAAAATAAACGCGGCGGTCAAATTTTTTGACATAGCGGGGCTTGTAAAGGACGCGAGTAAAGGCGAAGGGCTCGGAAATAAGTTTTTAGGGAACATAAAACAGGTGGACGCCATAGCGCATGTTGTCAGGGTATTTGAGGATGAGAACGTCATCCATTCAGGGGGAAAAGTGGCACCGCTTTCAGATGCTGAAATAATTAATACCGAGCTTATGCTTGCCGACCTCGAGCTTATAAATAAAAACCTGGAACGGCTGGAAAAACCGGCAAAGCAGAAAGACAAGGACGCGGAGAAAAAACACGGGGCGCTTGTTAAGGTAAGAAGGGCCCTGGATAACGGCGAAATGGCCGATACAGCGGGGCTTTCCGCGGAAGAGGAAAAGGAAGTAAAGGAATACAATCTTCTCACAAAAAAACCCCGGCTTTATGTTTTTAACGCCGGGGAGGAAAGCATCGTGGATTTTGAAAAAAAACACCCTGAACTTGTGAAGTTTGCCAAAACCAAAAATTCCGAATACGCGGTAATATCCGCGAAAATAGAGTCAGAGATAGCCGAACTCGAGCCGGCTGAAAAAGAGGAGTATATAAGGGAACTGGGATTTGAGTACAGAGGGTTCGATGAGTTTATACGGCATGCCTATCATTTGCTGGATCTGATAACTTTTTTTACCGCGGGGCCGAAAGAATGCAGGGCGTGGCCCGTAAGAAGAGGTTCTACAGCCGACAGGGCCGCGGGAAAAATACATACGGATATGGAGAGGGGTTTTATAAGGGCGGAAGTCATGAGCTTTGAGGATTTTCAGGCGCTTGGCAGCGAACAGGCGGTAAAGGAGGCAGGGAAGCTCCGCTCCGAGGGCCGTGAGTATGTTGTGAAAGACGGCGATATGATGTATATAAAGTTTAATGTATGATTTCACAAATGGAAAAATAAGCAAACACACAAGATATAAGTTAAAGACAGGAACAAGTGGCAATTGTTTTATGTGAAATATGAAATAAGGAACCGAAATAAGGAACCGTTGATTTTTATTGACTTTTATTTTTCTCTGTGTTATTTTAAATAACCGCTTATTCAGGAGGTTTTTTTATGAAAAAATGCGTTATTTCTTTAATATTACTGGTATTTTTTGCTGCGCCGGTTCTCGCGCAGGATGTAATTATTGATGAAGTAATACTTGAGCCCAAGGATCCCATACTGGGGACGGTCATAGCCATAGGCCCGGGCCTTCTGGCGCATGGCTTCGGCCATTTTTACGCCGAAGATTATGAAAGGGGCCTGTTGCTTTTCGGCACTGAAATAGCTTCGCTTTTGACTTTCGGCGTGGGTTATGTACAGTTCCTGAACGCGGAAGACGCCACTATTATAGGCGGGGATAATTCACAGGAAGCTGAACGCGGCGCCGTAATTACCATGGGTGTAGGGGTTTTCTTTTTTCTGGCCACATGGGTGGCGGATATCGCGACGGCCGGGGACGCCTGCAGGCAATATAATATTGAGCATGGCCTTGAGTTTAAGATGCAGCAGGAATCCAATATAATGACGCCGTCTTTAATGTTTGCTTACGATTTTTAAAAATATATTTTTTAATCCCGGACAGGCGGTTACCGTCCAATCTCATAATATACAGGGGAAATTCCAATGTTAAAAAGAACCGATTACTGCGGAGAAATTACAGAAAAACATACAGGGCAGGAAATAATTATAAACGGATGGCTGGACACGCGCCGTGACCACGGCGGAGTCATATTTTTCGATATCAGGGACAGGACAGGGGTAGTGCAGGCGGTCTTTGACCCCGAGATAGACAGCTCGCTCCATGAAAGGGCGCGTAAGTTAAGGTGCGAATATGTACTTGGAATCAGGGGGAAGGTAAGGAAGCGCCCTGAAGGCACAGAGAACCCTTCGCTTAAAACCGGGCTAGTCGAGATAGTGTCCGCTGAACTGGAAGTATTAAACAGGGCTGAAACGCCTCCTTTTGTCATGGAGGACGAAGCGGAAGTAAGCGAGGAGTTAAGGCTCAAATACCGTTTCCTTGATTTGAGAAGGCCTAAAATTATGAATAATTTGTTTACCAGGCACAGGGTTTATGAACTGGCCAGGAAATACCTGAACTCAAAAAAGTTTATCGAGGTAGAGACCCCGTTTTTAATTAAATCCACTCCCGAGGGCGCGAGGGATTACCTGGTGCCCAGCAGGCTTAATGAGGGGCATTTTTACGCGCTGCCGCAATCCCCGCAGACAATGAAACAGATACTTATGGTGTCAGGGCTGGACAGGTATTACCAGATAGTAAAATGTTTCAGGGACGAGGATTTAAGGGCGGACAGGCAGCCTGAGTTTACGCAGATAGACCTGGAGATGTCTTTTGTGGATGAGGAAGACGTTATGGAGGCGGCGGAGGGCCTCACAAAAGAGGTTTTCGGCGAGGTGCTTAATAAAGATTTCAGCGCTCCTTTTACCAGGATGGCGTATGAAGAGGCGATGGACAGGTTTGGCACGGATTCGCCTGACATGAGGTTCGGGCTTGAACTGAAAGATGTTTCCGGAATTTTTAAATCTTCCGGTTTCAGGGTCTTCGCTGAGGCAGTGGAAAAAGGCGGTATTGTAAAGTCAATTAATTTCAAAGAGGCGGGAAAAAAGCTTTCGCGCCGGGAAATTGACGAGCTCGTGGCCTTTGCCCGGAAAAACGGCGCGGGAGGCATGGCGTGGATAAAATTTTCCGATAAACCGGAGTCT
>CAZHOD010000041.1:0-6400 GCA_964534075.1 uncultured Spirochaetia bacterium | reverse complement strand
TTAAATTTTTGGGAGAAGAGAACGTGGATAAAATAAAAGAGGCCATGAAAGCGGAAAAAGGGGATATAACGTTTTTCATAGCTGATATGCCGGACAGGGCGAACGAAATAATGAGCAGGGTCAGGCTTCACATAGGAAGGAAATACGGCCTTATTGACAATACGAAACTCAAGTTTGTCTGGGTTACGGATTTTCCCCTGCTTAAATATGACCCCAATGAAAAAAGGTACGCCGCCGCGCACCATCCTTTTACCGCGGTAAAACCGGAGGACGAGAGCCTTCTTGAAAGCGACCCGGCTTCCGCAAAGTCCAGGGCTTATGACCTTGTGCTTAACGGGACCGAACTTGGCGGGGGCTCCATAAGGATTCACAACCCCGAATCCCAGAAAAAAATGTTTTCAGTGCTTAACATAGGCGATAAGGAGGCTGAAGAAAGGTTCGGGTTCCTGCTAAAGGCTTTTAAATACGGGGCGCCGCCGCACGGAGGGTTCGCTTTCGGCCTGGACAGGATACTTATGATTATTACGGGCAGCGGGTCTATAAGGGATGTTATAGCGTTTCCAAAGACCCAAAAGGCAGAGTGCCTGCTTACAGGAGCGCCGGGAGAAGTGAGCCCGGCTCAGCTTAAGGAACTTCATATAAAACCGGATATAGAGTAGGGAACAGGCACTTGTTCCTCCTACAAATACGTTTTGTCTTTGTAGCCCCTACGCTTTAAAACCGCGCAGCCTAAAGGCAGCGCCTACCAGCACGTTTTGTCTTTGCAGCGGCGGGCTTGGCCGCCATAAAAACAATTCCCATTCCCATTAAAAAACGCAGCCATAAAGGCTGTGGTTACAAATACGTTGCATGCGTTTAACCGTGTAAACAGGGAAAGCCGTCATAAATGAACTCTTGACATTGGCAACATATGTGGTAATATTATATTCGAAAATTAATAAAATTTTTATAAAGGGTGAAAGTTTATATAATGAAAAAATTATTTATTATAACTGGTTTGTTATTCATATTCGCCGCCGGCGCTTTATGCGCGGAAACCACGTACCGGTCCATAAAGGATGAAGTGGAAAAAAAGATGAAAATGATAAGGGAAGGCGGCGGTTCCGGCCAGGTTGTAAAAGAAATAAAAATAGATAAAAGAAAAAAATACAAAAGTAAAAAGAAAAAGAAAATTACTAAAAAGCCGGAAAATACCGGTTATATCGGAAATCTTTCAGCTCTTAACATAGTGGGAGGCATGTTTGAAGGAGGCATTATAGGAGCCGGGTGCGGGCTTATAGGGTATTCGAGGACAATGAATACCGATAATATGCACCTTATTAAAGGCGCTATAATAGGCACGTCCGCCGGGCTTATAATGGGCGCGGCGCTTTCCGGTTTTGAGGCGGCGACGCAGAGGTACTCAGCTTCCGATGATTTTGGATATAACCTGCTTGGAGGGATGGTTGTAGGAAGTATTGTAGGAGCCGGCGGAGGCGCTATTTCATACGCTAAAACAGACGATCTTGAAAATGTGTCCGAAGGAATAGGATATGGTATAGCGTTTGGAACCGCGGGAGCTTTTATACTGGCTCTTGTAGAGGTTTTTCTGCCTGAAAAGTACAGGGGCGGCGGGGCTTACGGGGGAGAACATTCGTTTAAAATAGAAAACGACGGGAAAAATTCCTACCTGTCGTATAATATAGAATATTGAGGTCAATATGAAAAGGATATTATTGGTGTTATTAATTTTTACAGCGGCTTCGGCAGGCGTTTACGCCGGGGACATAGGTAAGATATTCGGTGTCAATATAGCAATAGGCGCGTTCGGAGGCGCGGCCATGGGAACAGCGCTTTCAGTGCCCCCGTTTCTCGAAGGGGACGGCCAGAACGTAAGGATTTTCGCCGCGGGCGCGGGCTGGGGGGCTGTTATAGGCGCGTCGGTCGGGCTTGTGTATAGTTTTTATAATGTAGTGGTCCATGTAAACAGGAAAGAGGGCAGTGCCGTAAAAAAGTCCTATTTTGAAGAAGAGGATTTCGGGCTCAGGCTGACTTACGGAGATAATATAGGAATTAAATTAACGAAAAATTTTTAAAAGGAGGGAAAGGTTATGAAAATGTTAAGATTTTTACTGGTGGTTGCAGTGCTGGCGGCTTTTGTAATCGCGTCAGGGTGCGCGTCCAGGGCAAAGACAAAGCCAACCCAGCAGCCGTCAGATGACGGAAAGGCAATGGTCGAGGATTACGAGTACGAGGAACCTCAGCAAATGGATGCAGGCGGTATGAAGTACGTGGTAAAAAGAGGGGATACATTGTGGGGAATTTCCTCGATGAACAGAATTTACGAGAATCCTTTTAGATGGCCCCTTCTTTACAGGGCAAACAGGGACCAGATCGAGGACCCGGACCTTATATACCCTGACCAGGAGTTTGACATAAAAACAGACTGGTCAAGGCAGGAAATAGCCGACGCGGTACAAAAAGCAAAAGACACTCCGCCTTACAGGCCGCATACATCACCGAGAAAAAGGCTGCCTTTGAGGTATTGAGGACGGATAAAAAAGAAATAAGCGGAGCGAAGATATTTGGCAGAAGTAAAAAAAAGAATATATATGGACCTTGACAAAGACGGGATGCTGAACCTTTACGGTGTCGCGGATGAGAACCTAAGGTTTATCGAAAAGTCCTGCAATGTAGATATTGTGGGGAAGGATAACAGTATAGTAATAAAAGGAAGTAAAAAAGATTCTGCCAGGGCTGACAGGGTTCTGAAAAGCATGAAACAAAGCGTTGAGAAAGGAAAGCCCGTATCCAGGGTTTTTATGGAGGAAATGGTCG
Organism: uncultured Spirochaetia bacterium; assembly: GCA_964534075.1. Classification (GTDB taxonomy): domain Bacteria; phylum Oederibacteriota; class PGYV01; order PGYV01; family CAYTNY01; genus CAZHOD01. The sequence goes on along the minus strand of CAZHOD010000041.1, from coordinate 3,583 downwards.
ATAGTGTAAAATCCGGCATGAAACGAAACAGCGGCGATGATGAAAATGAAAACGCGGATAAAGGGCTTCTTGTTTCGTCAAGAAGGGGCCGTATACGGCCGAAGACTGATAACCAGAAAAAATATATAGATGAAATACTCAAAAATCAGATAGTTTTTGGTATAGGGCCCGCCGGCACAGGCAAGACATATCTTGCCACAGCGGCGGGCCTTTATTATTTGAGGGAAAAGAAAGTAGAAAGGATAGTGCTGGTAAGGCCGGTTGTAGAGGCAGGCGAGTCGCTTGGTTTTCTTCCGGGCGATATGAGGGAAAAGATTGACCCATATTTAAGGCCTTTGTATGACGCTATTTTTGATATGATAGAGCCCCGTATTTTTCGCGAACTTGTCCATAATGAGATAATAGAGATCGCGCCGCTAGCTTATATGAGGGGAAGGACTCTTAATAAAGCCTTTGTAATACTCGATGAGGCGCAGAATACAACCATAGACCAGATGAAAATGTTTTTGACCAGGACGGGCAATGACTCAAAAGTGGTAATAAACGGTGATACGACGCAGGTCGACCTTCCGGTTGGGAAAAAATCCGGGCTGATTCACGCGAAGGAGATATTTGAAAAAACGCGGGGGATAGGTTTTGTGAATTTTACCGCCGGGGATGTTTCGCGCGCGGAAATCGTTAAAAAAATACTGGGAGCTTATGAAAAGTATGAAAACCGGCAGTAATACAATAGATGTTCATTACCGCGAAAAGCCGGACGCCGCTGTAAACCCGGGAAAAATCGCGGAATCAATACTTGACAGGGAAAAGAAAGAGGGATGTAAAATAAATATTGTTTTTACGGGAAATGATTTTATTCAAAAGGTAAATATTAAATACAGGATGAGAAACTACGCGACCGATGTCATAGCGTTTGGTTTTTCAAAAAAAGATTACGGCGATGAAGGCGGCGATGTTTTTATTTCAGTTGATAAAGCGGCGGAGAACGCCGGAAAATACGGAGTTTCATTAAAGGAAGAAATTATAAGGCTTATAATTCACGGGGTTCTTCATGTTATAGGATATGATCATGAAAAAGGCGGAGCCGGGAAAAAAAATATGACGCGAAAACAGGAAGGATATTTGAGGCGCGCCATGAAGGGCGGATGGTAAATGGAACCGACCGCAGTAATCCAGATCGCGGTTATTATAAGTTTGTTTTTTATAGCCGCGTTTCTGTCGCTTGCCGAAACGGCCCTTATCGGCATGAGCAGGATAAAAATTATAGCGCATATAAGGAATAAACACAAAGCGGCGAAATACCTTAAGATCTGGCTGAAGGAACCGAACAGCCTGCTGGCTACGCTTTCAATCTGCATAAACGCGGTAGCTATATCCGCGTCAACAATAGGGGCATTCCTCGCGATGAATATTTCATCGGCTTTTGATTTACCTTCTTCGGCCACTGCGGCCGTTATGGCCGTTCTGATTACTTTTATTATAATACTTTTCGGCGAGATTTCGCCAAAGATTTTTGCCGTCCACAACACCGAAAGGCTCGGCCTGCTTCTTGTCGGGCCGGTTGTATTTATTTACAGGGTGATAAGGCCCATAACAGCGGTTTTTGTCAGGATGAGCAATTTAATGGTCAAGCTCGCCGGCGGAAGGCCCACAGACAGCATCCCGGTGATTTCCGCGAAGGATATATCCACTGTTATAGACGTTTCCATGGAGGAAGGGTACATAGGCGAGCAGGAAAAATCCATGATGGCGGGGATACTTGAGTTCCGCGACCTGGAAGTGAAGCACATAATGGTGCCAAGGACGTCGGTCACGGGCATAGAGATAGGAATGGACACCGAAAAAATAATAACCGTGGCCCTGGAAGAAGGGTATTCAAGGATGCCGGTTTACAAGGGCAACCTGGACAATATAGTGGGGATACTTTATACAAAGGATATGCTCGCCATGATAAAAAACCGCGGGCTCATAATAATACAGGACCTTGTGAGGCTGCCCTATTTTGTACCCGAAACAAAAAACGTGGGAGAACTTTTGGCTGAGTTCAAGAGGGGGAGGTTCCATATGGCGGTAGTGGTCGATGAGTTCGGGGGCACCGCCGGTTTAATAACGATAGAGGATATTTTAGAAGAGATAGTGGGGGAGATACAGGATGAGTACGACATGGAGGAGAGGGGCATAGAAAAACTTGGAGATAATGTTTACGTAGTAAAGGCAAGTTACGAGATAGACAAGTTAAGGGATATTTATAAGTTCGATATACCCCGCGAGGACGATGTGAATACAATAGGCGGTTTTGTAATGGACCTTTTTGGCTATGTGCCAAAAGAAGGCGAAGAAAAAAAGTTCGGAGAGATAACTTTTAAGGTGCTGAAAGCGGACGCGAGAAAGGTAAACAGAGTAAAAATAATCGTTGAAAAAAAAGAAGAAGAAGGGGCAGATAAAGAACCGCAAAAACCCGCGGAGAAATAAGCCCGGCCGGCACACAGGCCCGATTCGATTTATTTTTATTGACTTGGGAAGTTTTGAAGGTATAATTATAAAAGGAACAGTTCACAGGAGGAAATGCAATGAAATTTAATATTATTCTTGAACCGGATGAAGAAGGGGGCTTTAATGTAAGGGTACCTGCGCTTGATGGTTGTTTTACGCAGGGCGCCACAGAGAAAGAGGCGGTGGATAACGCTAAAGAAGCAATTTTTGCGTACCTGGAAGGGCTTGAAAAAATCAATCAGATAAAATCAATACCAAAAGCAAGGCTGAAAGAAGTAGAGATAGCTTTGTGAGTAAGACGTTTTCCGGGGGCCGGGTTATAAAGGCATTAAGAAGGATAGGTTTTGTAGTCGACCACCGAAAAGGGAGCCATGTGTTTTTGCACAATATCGAACGTAATATATCGGTTGTTGTTCCCGCGCATAAAGAATTAAGAAAAGGGACATTAAATAATATAATCAAAAAAGCGGGTATTACACCTGATGAATTAAAGGAACTTGTATGATTATCCGGTTGTATTCGCGGGGGCGGGGCTGAAACCCGCCCGAAAGAGGGGCGAATGTACCCCGCTGCCTACTCCAATATTTTTATTTCTTTTATTTCTTGAAAAACCCTTTAAAAGTGCTAAAATATAAAACAATTATCCGGTATAAAAATAAATCTGGAGGATAAATTGGCAGACCATTACCCATACAGGCAAATAGAAAAGAAATGGCAGGAAAAATGGGAAGAAACATCCCTTTTTAAGGTAAAAAACAGCGGGGTAAAAGACAAGTACTATGTGCTTGAGATGTTCCCTTACCCGTCCGGTTACCTTCACATGGGGCACGTGCGGGTTTACTGCATAGGAGACGTTATAGCTCATTATATGAGGATGAAGGGGAAAGACGTAATACACCCCATGGGTTACGACGCCTTTGGCCTGCCGGCTGAAAATGCCGCGATAAAAAACAAGGTGCCTCCCGCGGAGTGGACGTACGGCAATATAAATCACGCGAGGGGCCAGTTCAAAAAGATGGGGATTTCATACGACTGGGACAGGGAATTCGCCACCTGCGATAAGGAATATTATAAATGGAACCAGTGGTTT
>CAZHOD010000040.1:0-10032 GCA_964534075.1 uncultured Spirochaetia bacterium | reverse complement strand
GCTTCATCCTTCGCTCTTCGAGCTACGGCTGACAAGCCGGAGGACAAGTCGGCTGGCAGGCAGGACGACGGCTTTTGCTGTCAAACACAGGGATTATTACCCCCCGGATAAAGGCTCCTCCTTCTGCCGGGCTCATGATGACAAAATGGAATTTTCCGGCACCCTTCTATATAATTCTTTTCCCGTTTTTATATTTGGCGTGCGGCTTTTTTTTCGGCTCTTTTTTACCGCTTTTTTTTCTTTCTTTTTCTTCCAGTATTTTTTTAAATGACTTTTCCCCGCCTTTTTTTTCCGCGGGATTTTTATTTTTTTCCCTTCGCCTCTTTTCATAAAATTCCACTTCAAAAGGCTCCCTGTTGGGGCTGATACCGTCAACTTTTTTTATTTCGTCATCACTGTCCATAACGCCTCCGGTTTCCTCAAAAACCGAATTTATTTTTTCCTTAAAAACGAATTTACCGCCTTTTTTACTGTATTATAATCGGACTGCCTTCCCGTCCATATACGGAAGGACTCCATTCCCTGGTAAATAAGCATATCCAGGCCGTTGATAATTTTCCCGCCCTTTTTCTTTGCCTGTTTTAAAAAAGGCGTGACTGCCGGGTTGTAAATAACATCATAAACCGGTATCCCCTTTTTCTTTAACCCGGAAATTTTATAAGGGTTTGATTTTTTATCGAGCCCCACGGAAGTGGCGTTAATTACAAAATCCGCCTTTTTTACAAGCACGTCTATTACCTTTGTCTTTTTCAGTATCCATATCCGCGCATTTTTCGGCTTTAATTTTTTTACAAGCCGCCTTGCCATGGGTATGTCAATATTAATTATATCAATCATTTCCGGTTTTCTTTTTTTCAGGGCGTAAACAACAGCGTGCGCCGCGCCTCCCGCGCCGAAAAGCACCACGTTTTTCCCTTTTACCTTTATTTTATTCTTGTCCAGCGACTTTTCAAAACCCGTGTAATCGGTATTATATCCGGCCGGCTTCGAGTTCCTGTTTTTCACTGTATTTACCGCGCCTATTGCCGCGGCTGCCCTGTCTGTTTTATCCAGGTACTTCATAATTGACTGCTTATAAGGCACGGTAACATTTATACCCGCTATTTTTTCCTTTTTCATTTTTTTTATAAATTTCCCTTTTTCCCGCGGTTTCAGCTCGAAAACCCTGTACTCCCAGTTCATTTTTTTCTTTTTAAAAACAGCGTTGTGCATAACGGGCGAAAGGGTATGCCCCAGGGGGTAACCGATAAGCCCGGTAATTTTTTTGTTTTTTCTTCCGCTTTCCATTAAAACCCTCCTTTTTTTACTGCTTTCCCGATACGGATATATTGTCAACAACTATGGTCGGCGCGCCGAAGCCGTAATAAAATTTAAGGTCTCCGCATACATCGGTAATATTTTTAAGCACGTTTTTAATATTTCCGGTTATTAAAGTCTCGTTTATTGGCCGGCCCTTTTCCCCGTTTTCGAAAACCCAGCCGTTGATGCCCAGTGAAAAATTGCCGGATACCGGGTCCGCCATGTGAAGCCCCATAAGTGAATTAATAAATATTCCTTTTTTGTTTTTCAGTACTTCTTTCGCGCTTTTCTTTCCCCCCACAAGGTAAAAATTCGAGGCCCCTGCCTCGGGCAGGGATTTAAAATCGTCCCTGCAGGAATTAGCCGTGGAGCCCGCCCCGAAATACAGCCCGTCATTAATATCATAAAGAAAGGTGTTGAGCCTGCCGCCTTTTACAACAATATTTTCCCGGCCCGGCGTCCCCTCCCCGTCAAAAGGGTAACTCCCGGCAAGGTAATCGTAAAGCGCGTTGTCCCGTATCTCTAAGAAAGAAGGCCCTATGGTGTCCCCTTTTTTATAATCCCTGAACATGGATTTTCCTTTCCTTATGTTAGATGACAAAAACAGCCCGGAAATAAGCTCCATGAAATTCACGCCTGCCCGCGGAGGTATTATAAGTGTATACTCACCCGGCTTTGCTGACGAACCGCCCAGAAGGCGCGCCGCGCGCCCGCCCGTGTCTTTTGCCATTTCATTGAAATCAACGCCTTCCTGTTTTACAGAACCGCTGAATCCGTCGGCAGCCTCCTCGCCTTTTTTGTCCGAGGATATGGCCGTGGCCCCGGCGTAATAATATGTAGTATCAAAGGAACCTTCGAAACCCGATGTGTTTATAAGCGTATTTGCGCTTTCAAATGACCCTACTGTCGTGTCCCTTACCAGTTTAACCCTTTTATCAGCTGCTGCCGCGTTTTTTTCCACATCGAACGCTTTTTTTGTTTTTTCACTTATATTAAAACCCCCGCCTTCACTGTCTTTTGTTTTTACATTACTTTCCGGACCTCCGGACGGAAGGCTGTAATCTTCATACCCTCCTGTATAAACGCCGGATGAAACCCTGTCTATAAGCTCCTCTGCCGCGGAAACCGAGGGTTCTGTCGAGTAACCAAAACCCATTTTACCGTCCCTGAAAACCCGCAGGGACATTCCGAAAAACCCGCATGACTTTATTTTTTCCGCTTTTTTATCGTTAACTATAACCTCTTCTTCCCTTCCGGAGGTTATATAAACATCGCCTGTTATTTTCCGGGCGGATAAAATATTTTTTATTTTTTCTGCCAGTTTTTCCACTTGCCCCTCCTTATAACCTGCGCGAAAATTGCCGCCGCGGCTATAACCGCGGTCTCCGCCCTTAACACCGTATTTCCCATTGAGACGGGTACAAACCCTTTTTTCTTTATTTCACCGGCCTCTGAATCCTCAAAACCGCCCTCCGGCCCGGTAATAAAATAAACACGGCCGCTTTTTTTCAGCTTAACCGCCCGGTCGATAAGGTACGCATCCTCTTCCTTTTCCCATATAAAAAATTTATCCGCGCCTTTTTCAGCGTCAAATTTTCCTATATCCCGAATTATGCCCTGTAAAACGGGGGCGGACATCCTGCCGCACTGCTTAACCGCCGAATAAATAATTTTTTTCCACCTGTTCATCTTTTTTTCCCTGTCCTTAATCTTTACTACGGAACGTTTTGCCTCATAAGGTATTATTTCATCGATTCCTATCTCCGTCAACTTCTGTATTATAAACTCAAATTTGTCGTTTTTTACAAGAGAAACAACAGCGCTTATTTTACCGCCCGGGCCCTCCCTTTTTCTGAGCTGTTTTTGTATCTCAAGAAAAACTTTTCTTTTTTTCCTGTCCAGCCCGGCTATTCGCGCCTCGTACTCGCCGTACTCGTAATTAAAAACTTTTACCTTTTCTCCTTTACCCAGCCTCAGCACGTTGACCGCGTGATCGTAATCCCCGCCGGATATTTCGGCGCTTCTCCCCGTTATTTTATTTATAAAAAATCTCGGTGCTCCCATTTTTGCTTCCTTTATAATTTTTATGTCACGGCGCGAAATATTTTATGGTATTTCCGGCGGAATAAAATATATTGTCCCCCGACACCTCTACCGGGCCGGGCTCAGTAATCCTTCCGGAACCCTCACCGTAGTCACCTATGGTTTTATAAATTTTCCCGTCGGAAAAATTTATAAAATGTATTCCTGTTTCATCGGACACGTATATTATTCCTCCCTGCGCCGCGATTCCTCTAACCTCCCCGCCGGGTACAATATGTTTTTCAAAACCCCCGTCCGCCGTAAAAACAGATATCCTGTCCGCGTCAGAGTCCGCTATAAGTATCCTGTCATAATCCGGCGAATACTCTATATCTGATATATACATCACCCCGCCTGTTTCAGTGCTTTTTGTAAGTGGCCAATAAGCGAAAGGTTCCACAGGTTCCGGAGCGGCGGCAATCGTGGCCCCGTAATACTTATATACCGCGGGAGGTTCTGACTTTGCTATATACAAATACTGCCCGTCAAATGTTATTTTGTTCCCGCCTTCCTGAATATTGATTTCAGTATAAGAACCCGGGTTGTCCTTATCGAGCCATGTAAGCTCGGGCTCTGACGAGTCACTGTCAATTATATAAGGCCCGGAACCGGCCGGGGCTATGCCCGAAGGAATAGAAAGCGGGGGGGACGGATCTTCCAGATAATACTCGTTTATTCCGTCAAAATTATATTTATATATCCTTTTGTCCGAAATATCGACCGCGTATAAATTGCCTCCCATTATGCAAAAATCCGAAAGTGAGCTAAAACTGCCTATCTCCCTGATAAAATGATACCCTATATATGAAGGAGACTCAGGGTCGGTCGGGTTTGTCCGTTCGAGCGGGCTGCATGAATAAACAAGGGCTGAAACAACAAAAAATGATAATATTATTTTTTTCATCTTACCACCTCAGGTTAACGCATAACACGGGGGTACTGCCTTTAATCTTTGCTCTCACAGCGCCGGAGCCCGGATTATCGTAATTTATCGCGGAATCCACTATCCCTCCTATATATACACCCATAGTAATCAGCACCCACATAAGCGCGGCGTTATAGGCGCTTTCTGCCTCGGCATAAGCTATATCATGGTTCTCGTTTGTACGTAAATATTTATCGTACTTTACCTGCTCATCGATTATATTGTAAACAGACAGGCCCAGAGAAAGGAAAAAAGCCCCGCCGGCAACAAAACCTTTTATATCCTGTTCATTATAAAACTGGCCCCAGCCGGGCAGCGCCGCTGACCGCCACATCGAGTCAAACATCTCCCTTTTTTTAGTTTTTTTCTTCTGCTTCTCTGTTATGCTTTCATAATAATTTATAAAATCCTCCGCGTCCCGGTCAGAAGAGTCAAGCTCGTTCACTTTTTTAAAAAACTTATACGCGTAAGGGTATTTTTTCAAAGCGTGGTAACAAAAAGCTATTTTTTTCCATGCCTCAACAAAATCTTTTTTAAGTTTTACCGCCGCGGAATAATACCTCACTGCCTGTTTATACTTTTCCGCTTTATATAATTTTTCCCCCCTGTCGAAATATATATATACTTTTTCCTCTTTTGTATGTTTTTTCGCGGCTGTCAGCACGGACGGCAAAATCAATGAAACGATTAAATACAGAAAAAAAACTTTTTTTATCATTTTATTCTCCGAATATTTTTAACGTTTCGTTATCCAGTATATAAACCATCCCGTCATCCGGGTTATAAGAAATGAGTTTTCCGTTTAAAACCCTGCCCGGCCCGGTTCCGAAATCACCCCATTTTAACTCAATATAAAGGTCATTATCAACCTTAAAAACAGCGCTCTCGCAAAGCACCTGCATATAATCCCCCCGGCCCGCGGCGTCCCTTATCTTTTCCTCAAAATCAATCACACCGGCTGTTGCGAGCCCCCCGTCAAGCTTAAGAACCTCGTTTTTTCTTATATCATTCACCACAAAAATATACTGCCCGGAAGTGAATATTTTTCCCGGCTCAAATCCGCCCATAGCGGTAAAGGTTATTCGCCGCGAATCCACGAAAGAATGCGCCGCTCCCGAATACTTATATATATAACTGTCCATATGGCTTGTTATAAAAATATCCCCGGCGAGTTCCTCTATATACATCCTGTCTGTCCCGGTAATTTCCGGCACTACAAAGGAAGTAAACGAGTCCATTGAATTTATGATTTGCACCATATTCTGGGAATCAACCACGTAAACATTACCCGTATTATCCGCGCATAAATCCGAAATCCCGGTAAAGCTGCCCGTGCCTGTACCCGACGACCCCAGAACCACAACCTCCCGGCTTTCGGTGCCTATCTTCATAACGCAGTCCCCGGTACCTTCTTTATACGCCGCCATATATAAAAAACTGCCGCCGCGCGCCATTGCCCGGGGGCTTGAATCAGTCGGGTACCATAATTCCCCTTTATAGGTTATACCGATGTAATCTGTACCGTCCGGGTCATAAGGATTGTCCCTGTTAAGTTCCTTACACGAATAAAAAAACATTATTATAACCAATAAAACAGACGGGATAACGGTTCTTTTTTTCATAATCAAAACTCCACCCCCGCGATATTCAGCGCAAGCGTATTTTTGTCAGGCATCATTACCCTGCTTTTATATCCGCGGCCGGCTGCCTCCGGGCCCTTTCCGGTAATCCAGGCGTCTATTATTGACATGCTCCAGACAAGAGCGGCCGTACCCACGGGTATAAAAACCCTCCAACCCGCTTCTTCTGCCCCGGAATATTTGTCGTCAAAATTATAATTCGTATTTTCGTATTCGGTTACCGCGCGGTTTTGGTCTATTGTATATTTTACAATCGCGCCGGCCGAGGCCAGAAAACTCAGTGAATATACATACCCTTTTACCGCCTCTCCGTTATAAAACTGCCCCAGGCCCGGTAAGAGGGCGGACCGCCACATCATATCCCCTTTTGTTTTGGGTTTATCCTCTTTTTTTTCCTCACGCTTTTTCTTTTGGGAAGGCGCGAGTACGGAATAGTATTTAACCGCCGTTCTCTGGCCGGGTTTCAGGGAAAGAACATACCTGAATATAAGCCTGGCGTTCCTGTATTTTTTCAGGCTGTAATAACAAATGCCGAGCCCAAGCCATGCCTGCCAGAATTTCCTGTTTGTTTTTACCGCGGCGTTATAATAGGTTATGGCGTTTTTGTATTTTTTTTGTTTATGGTACCTCAGCCCGTAATTATAATATTTAACGGCTTTATTGCCGGTTTCGGCGCGCGCGACAGCCACAGCGCAAAAAATTAAAATAAAAACACAACAAGCCGCCTTTTTCAAATTATATACCGCCTTTTAAATAATATGTTACACGTAATTGTGTGGCCTCCTCCGGCTCCCGCTTTTGTTAAAACCGGGGCGGACAAAAAATCCGGGCGGCACCTGAACACAATACGGTGAATCTATCAGAAAAACCCGCAAAACACAGCTCCAATATCCCGGTAAACCGGGCGGCAGAACCGCCGGCGGGAAATTCTTCATTTTTTCTTCCTCAACACAAGAAAAAAAATAGACCCGAATCCTATAACAACAAGTATGGGCACCATAATATTTGTTTCCTTGTTTATAAACATAAAAAAAAGCAAAAAGGCGAGCAAAAGAAATGTTACCTGTATTATCAATTTTCCTTTTACCGAAGAAAAAAGTTTGTCCATCGCCTTTAACCTTCTTACGACCGGAGGAAGCCTGTAATCCACGTCCGCTTCCTTTCTTCTTTTCCTCATTCTGTCCCTGAAACTTAAATCACCGCCCATCCTTTTTATCTGCTCCCGGCGTTGAAGCACATCCTGCCATAACAAAAGTTCCTTCTTGCATACGGGGCATCCTTTGATATGCGCTTCCATTTCAGAAATAAGAGAATCATCTTTTATTTCATCCTTGGCGTATTCTCTTAGGTTTTTTCTTACCCGGTTACATTCCATGTGAAAACCACCTTTTTTTAACCGCTGTCCAGCCCGTCCAGCCTTATTATCAGTTTTTTTACAACTTTCTTATCAACGTTGAACCTTCTTATATAGGACCTTTCTTTTTCTATTCTGTGCACGAATTTTTTAAATTTTTTTTCGTCAATATTAAACCTGTTTATATAGAAAATAAACTCCGGCATATACTTAAAAACATACTCCAGCGGAAGCTCCCTGTTGAAATACCCGCTTTTACCCCTGTAGTTGCATATTTTGTTATCGTGGACTATCTGGAGGCTGTCGACGGAATTTTTCTCCCGCTCAGCGCGCCACCTTACGACAGCGTCCCGGCTGCGGGCCTTTTCCCCGCACATATCGCATTCAAACGGCTTCATTTTCAGAGCATTTTCAATTTTTGAAGTGTCTGCCTTGCCTGAAGCGCTTCTTCGGAATTCCCGTCCTTTTCAAGAAGAACCGCGAGTTTTTCATAAGAGTCTACCAGCTGTTTTTTCATGTTTTTTTTCGCGTAAACATCCGCCATAAGCCTGTAAAGCCCTATGTTATCGGGGTCGACATTCTGCACTTTGTATGCCATTCCCACCGCGGCGTCGAGCAGGCCTTTTTCTTTTAACCGCCGGCACGCCTTTAAATAAAACTCCCCCGCTTTTTTGTCCTCCCTTTTTTTCAAAAATATATCGGCTATCTGTTCCATTATTTCCTCGTTTTCATTTATTATTTCCGGGTCGAGCGACATTAAAACGTCTTTTGCCCGGTCGAATTCCCCGCTTTTAAAATATATTTTTCCGAGAAGGATTTTTTCCTCGGGCGCCAGGTCATAACCCGACTCCAGTTGTTTTTTTGCCTCCTCGACCTTTCCGTCCTTAAAAAGAAAATAGGCGTAAAATTGTTTTCCGTATTCAACCCCGAGATCCTTCGCTCTTTGTGATATTTCAATGCCTTTTTTAACATCATTGTTCTCCGCGAGCGTTATAAGAATATCCCTGAACATATCCGCGGCTTCCTGCTTTTTGCCGTTTCTGGCTTTGTCCTCCGCTATCATTCCCGAAGCCTCGACATTCTCCCTGTCAAGTTTAAGGACTTTTTTCGCGATGTCAAGCGCCTCATCCGGCCTGTCCTTTTCAGTATATAATTTTATCGCCTTTGAATACGCTTCCGAGGCCTCCCCTATCTGCGTAAGGCGTTCGGCAGCCTCTCCAAGCTTTGCCATTATATCCGCGTTTTTACTGTCGAGTTCCGCCGCTTCCTTAAGCGCGGGAAACGCGCGGGTATAATCCTCTTTGTCAAAATAAGAAGTGGCTCCGGCTATTTTCGATATTTTTTTATGCAGGTCCTTTCCCTCGAGGTCGAATTTGCGCGGATTAAGCTTGGCTATTTTTTTATAAAGGAAATGTATTTTTTTTGTGGCCCCCCTTTTTTTGTACTCGTCGAGGACTTTGGCGTAATACTCAAAAGCTTTCCTGTTTTCTCCGAGCTTTACCAGGGCGTCGCCCATGGAATTATAAAGGCTTATGTCCGAAGGGTCCATTTTTATCAGCTTGTCGTATTCCCTGATAACCTTGAGCCATTCGCCTGCCTGGGCATGCCTGGTAACGGTTTTTAATATATCTTTTTTATTTTCCATGCTCCCTCTCTTCGGGCCGGGTTTCTTTTACGGTCAGCGGCTCAAAAACCCTTACAGGGGCCTTTTTTCCTTTTACCATTATGGAATCAATCTCCCTGTATTCTATTAAATCCTTTGTCTCTTCGTAAGTGGAAACACTTACGTAAATTTTTCCGGAAGGAGCGTTTGACTCCAGCCTGGCGGCGAGATTTACATTATCTCCGATGACCGTGTAATCCATTTTCTGGGGGGAACCCATGTTACCGGATACTACATCCCCTGTGTTGACTCCTATCCCTATGCCTACTACATGCTGATTTCTTTTTGCCCTTATTTTGTTGAGTTTTTCTATGCCGTCCCTTATGTCCATCGCGGTCCTTACTGTCCTGTACGCGTCGTCGTCTTTTGGAAAAGGTATTCCGTAAACAGCCATTAAACAGTCTCCCACGAACTTATCGAGCAGGCCTTCCCACTTAAATACTTTGTCCGTCTGAAGTGTAAGGTATTCGTTTATAATGGAAACAACCTCTTCCGGAGAGAGTGTTTCGGACATGGCGGTAAAACCCCTGACGTCCGTAAACAGCATGGTCGCCCTGACCTTTTTTCCGTGAAGGGACAGCTTCGTCGGGTCGTTCATTATCTCGTCCATAACAGTGCTCGAAACGTAGGTCGAAAAAGCGCCTTTTAAAAGTTCCTTTTCCTTTAAGCTTTTTGCCGTGGAGTTAAACGCCTCTGTCAGCTCTCCTATTTCATCCCTTGATTTTATTTTAATGTGCACACCGTAATCACCCGCTCCGATGGCACGCACACCTTTTAGAAGCGCTTTTATTGGAGATATCATAAAATTCACAAGCACTATGGAAAGTATTATACCGGCGATAAGTGATATCAGTGTTATAAGCACCATTTTTACCGCGGCCGCCAGGACAACCTTGGAAATAATATCCTGCGAAACCTTGAGATGCACCTCGCCTATGACTGTTTTGCCCATAGTATAAATAGGAACTCCCACGTCAAAATAACCCTTGCCTGACTGTGTAAACACCTGTATTTCAACCGCTGCCGCCACCGCTACCTAGTTAATTATTTTGGCCAAGATTATAAAAAA
>CAZHOD010000039.1:6069-10165 GCA_964534075.1 uncultured Spirochaetia bacterium | reverse complement strand
ATATGGAATTTTCCTGCCCCGGTATGCCCACAAGGCCGCCCGCCGCCGCGAAGACCGCCAGTATTATAAGCGGGATGGTCATGACACGGGGCGATTCATGAGCCCTGTCGTACACAGCGCCGTCCCTCGGCCTGCCGGTAAAAGCCAGAAAATAAAGCCGGAACATGTAAAAAGCCGTCATAAAAGCGGTAATTAACGCTATGTAATAAAGTTTCATGCTTCCGGATTCCAAAAGAACCACGAATATCTCGTCCTTGGACCAGAAACCGGCAAACGGAAAAATCCCGGATATGGCAAGCGCTGCCACAAGAAACGTAATTGATGTTATTGGCATTTTTTTGTGGAGCCCGCCCATTTCCAGGATATTGTTCGTGCTTACAGCGTGTATTACGCTGCCCGCGCATAAAAACAGCAGCGCCTTAAAAAAGGCGTGGGTGTAAAGGTGGAACATTCCCGCGGTATACCCGCCCACTCCGAGGGCAAGCATCATATAGCCGAGCTGGCTTAGAGTGGAATAGGCCAGCACCCTCTTTATATCGTTCTGCGTAAGCGCTATTGAGGCGGCAAATATCGCGGTAAACGCGCCTATATAAGCCACGGCGAGCATCGCTTCGGGCGAACTTAAAAATATAACGAAGAGCCGCGCCACCATAAAAACCCCCGCGGCGACCATTGTCGCCGCGTGTATAAGCGCGGAAACCGGTGTCGGCCCTTCCATCGCGTCCGGCAGCCATACGTGCAGCGGGAACTGAGCCGATTTCCCCACCGCGCCGCAAAAAAGCAGAAAGACTACCCAGGTAAGGATATGCGGCTCCACCATCCCGGATTTTATTGCCATTTCTATCTCGAGGTAATTAAAAGTGCCGGCCTGGAACGTAAGTATGATTATGCCTATTAAAAAACCGAAATCACCGAACCTTGTAACCACAAAAGCCTTTTTTGCCGCGTCCGCTGCCTCGGGTTTATGGTACCAGAACCCTATCAGCAGGTAGGAACAGAGCCCGACAAGTTCCCAGAAAATATAAAGCTGCAGAAGGTTGTTCGCGGCAACCACCCCGAGCATGGAAAATGAAAAAAGCGACATAAAGGAGAAAAATTTCGAAAAGCCCCTGTCGCCTTTCATATAACCCACGGAATAAACCTGCACCATAAAACTTACCGCCGTCACCACTATAAACATAATGGTTGTAAGCGGGTTTATAAGGAGGCCCATGTTTATTTTCATACCGGCTATGTGCATCCAGGGGAGTTTATGCTCTATAATGCCCGGGTACTTTAGCTGGAAATAAAGCACAGCCAGAGAAAGCGCGAAGGACACGGCTATGGCCGTTATGGATATAACCGCGCTCAGCATTTTTTTATTCTTTGTAAAGCCGCTTATAACCGCGAAAGCAAGAAACGGCATCACGGGTATCAGATAACCCAGCAAAACAATCTTGTCCACATCGACCTCCGTTTAGAATTTCAAATCTAAAATCTCAAATAAAAAATCACCTGTCACCTGTCACCTGTTCAATATTTCATAATATCCATTTCATCGGCGTTTATAATTTGTTTTTTCCTGTATATCGCGAGTATTATCGCGAGCCCGAGCACGCTTTCGGCCGCGGCGACGGTTATTATGAATATGGCGAAAATTTCGCCCTGTATTGTTTCCGGCGCCAGGTGCTTTGAAAAAGCAACCATATTTATGTTTACCGCGTTGAAAATCAGCTCCAGTGACATGAGTATCCCTATCGCGTTTTTCCTCGTAAGCACGCCGAATACACCCACACAAAAAAGCGCGGCCGAAAGAACGATATAATGGGTAAGCGTAATCATTCCCTGCCACCTCCGCCGTCTTTCGCCACAATAACCACCGCGCCTATAAGCGCCGCCAGAAGCAGCACCGAGACCGCCTCGAACGGCACCACATATTTAGTAAGCAGCAGCTCGCCTATAAGGGGGATTTTGTCGTCCGCTGTGTGGCGCGCCAGCCTCATGCCCCAGCCTCCTTTTAACAGCGCGAGGGCTATAAGGACAAAAGTCAGCAAAGATGCCAGCACAGCCGGTATTACCTGTTTATTCAGCTGCCCGGCCTGCCTGCCGGTAATCTGCCTTGTTAAATTTATGACGAAAATCGCGAGCACCACAACCGCCCCTATATATATAAGCACCTGTATACCCGCGAGAAAATACGCGTCTAAAAGCACAAAGACCGCCGCCACCCCAAAAAGGCACAGGGCCAGCCAGAGGGCGCTGTGAAAAATATTCTTTGAGCTTACCATCATTATCGCGCTCGCCAGTATCACCGCGGCGAACGAGTAAAATAAAACCGCCTCAGTCATTTTTGTTCCTTTCACCGGGCATAGCAGCCGGCTCTTTGAATTTATTCTTCCACCATTTTTCTTTTTTGCCTTTAAGCTCGTATTGTTCGGAAACAAGCTCAAGGTTAAAATCTTTCTTGTCATATGAGGCCAGTTCGTATTCATCCGTCATAATTATCGCGGCAAAAGGGCAGGCCTCCACACAAAGGTTACAGTACATGCACGCGCCGGCGTCGTATTCGAATTTCGCGGCCTTCGGCCTCGGCTTTCCGTCGATAACCTGTTTTTCTATATTAGTAATGGACCCGTTGGGGCACGCCCTCGCGCACATCATGCATGCCGTGCAGCGCACTCCCCCTTTTTCCTTATCCACGGGCATGGCCAGCCTGCCCCTGAACCTAAGGGAAAGGCCGGGTTTTTCCCCGGGATACTGCAGCGTTACGGGCCTGTGGAAAAGGTGCTTAAAAGTTACACCAAGCCCTTCCAGCAGGCTTATTATGCCTTTTACAATGGATTTTATATAATTAAACATATCAAACCACCTTTACCAGCGCCGCCGTTATGACCAGGTTCACCAGCGCTATTGGTATTAAATATTTCCATGAAAACTCCATTAAATGGTCCACCCTTATCCTGGGAAATGTCCAGCGCACCCACATAAGAATTGTAACAACAAAATATGTCTTTATAATAAACCATACAAAAGGCGGAAGCAGCGGCCCATGCCAGCCGCCCAGAAAAAGGGTAACCGCTATCGCGGAAACAAGAAAAATATTCGTGTATTCCGCGAGAAAAAACATGGCGAACCGCATTGCCGAATACTCGGTTATAAATCCGGAAACAAGCTCTGACTCTCCTTCCGGGAGGTCAAAAGGAGCCCTGTTTATTTCGGCGTTGCCGGCTATAAGGAACAGAATAAAACCGGCGATTTGAGGGAAAATAAACCATTTGCTTATCCCCCCGGACTGGGCCGCGACTATCTCTCCCATCTGCAGCGAACCCGCCATCAAAACTACCCCGAGTATGACTATAAGCATCGGTATTTCGTAGCTGACCACCTGCGCGGCCGAGCGCATTCCCCCTATAAGAGAGTACTTATTGTTGGACGACCACCCGGCGGTGAGCAGGCCTATAACAGCCAGCCCGGTTATGGCAAGCACGTAAAGTATTCCTATATTAAGGTCCGCGGGTATGAGGCCCCTGCCAAAAGGTATAACAAGTAAAACAAGCATTGGAGGAATGAATATAATAAAGGGCGCTATAAGGAAAAGCGCCTTATCGGCTTTTTTCGGCGTTATGTCCTCTTTTATGAGCAGTTTTATTGTGTCCGCCACGGTCTGAAAAAGCCCCATGGGCCCCACCCTGTTCGGCCCGCGCCGTATTTGTATGCGCGCGGATAATTTGCGCTCATAATATATTATCCACAGCGCGTTTATTATAAGGAAAGCCGTTACCGCGCCGGCTATAGAAAGCATCATTATGATATCGAGTAAAACCGGAGGCAGCCCCCAGCCGAGCCACAGCCCCCGCGCCCACGCGTAAAACTCTGAAAGCGGCTTACCTGTGTCGTACAAAAACTTTTTAATAAGCTCCATTCAAAAAAAACTCCTTTTTTACCGGCCATCAATACTGACAATTGCTTGTTGCTTGTTGCTTGTTGCTTGTTGCTTGTTGCTTGTTGCTTGCTGCTTGTTGCTTGCTGCTTGTTGCTTGTTGCTTGTTGCTTGTTGCTTGTTGCTTGCTGCTTGCTGCTTGCTGCTTGCTGCTTGCTGCTTGCTGCTTGCTGCTTG
>CAZHOD010000039.1:0-5969 GCA_964534075.1 uncultured Spirochaetia bacterium | reverse complement strand
TGCTGCTTGCTGCTTGCTGCTTGCTGCTTGCTGCTTGCTGCTTGCTGCTTGCTGCCGAGCTGCCAAGCTGCCAAGCTGCCAAGCTGCGAAACCGCCAAGCCGCCGGTTCACCTGTCTATCTCCGGTATTACGTAATCGAAACTTCCCACAATAGCGACCACGTCCGCTATTTTTGTGTTGCGCGCCACTTCCCTCAGCACGCTCAGATTTGAAAACGAAGGGCTCCTTAATTTGACCCTGTAAGGTTTGTCCGTACCGTCGCTTACTATATATACACCGACTTCACCGCGCGGCCCTTCTACTTTCGCGTAATACTCGCCGGGCGCCGGTTTTATAACCTTCGGCACTTTCGCGCATATATCACCCTCGGGTATTTTTTCCAGTGCCTGCCAGAGAATCTTCGCGCTTTCCCGCATTTCATCCATCCTCACCCTGCACCTGTCTATTGTATCCCCGTTTTTGCGGCTGCACACGTCAAAATCCAGTTTATCATATACAGAATAAGGATGATCTTTTCTTATGTCCTTGACCTCTCCCGCTGCCCTGAGGGGCGGCCCGGTTACCCCGTAATTTACGGCTGTCTCCGGGCTCATAACTCCTACACCCGCGGTCCTGCTCGTGAGAATGACATTGTCAATAAGAAGCGCCTCGTATTCGTCTATTTTTGAGTTAAAACTATCCAGAAACTTCCTCAGTTTATCCGGAAAATCACCGGGAATATCCTGCTTAAAACCGCCTATCCTTAAAGCGTTGTGCGTAAGCCTCGCGCCTGTCACATCCACCATCATGGCCGTCAGATTCTCCCTTTCCCGGAAGGCGTAAAGCAGGGGCGTTTGAGCCCCCATGTCCATGCCAAAAGCCGAGTACCATAAAAGATGGCTGAGTATCCTGTTTATCTCCGCGAGTATTACCCTTATATATTCCGCTCTTTCGGGCACCTCTATGCCGAGTAATTTTTCAACGGCAAGCGCGTACGCCAGATTATTATTCACAGAAGAAAGGTAATCGGTCCTGTCTGTAAAAGGTATTATCTGGGTGTACTTACGGTTTTCCAGTATTTTCTCCAGGCTTGAGTGTATATAGCCGACATCCGGGTATAAATCCGTCACAACTTCGCCGTCCAGCTTCAGCACGAGCCTCAGTACCCCGTGGGTCGAGGGGTGCTGCGGCCCCATGCTTAGCACATACTCATCTGAAGTCAGTTTTTCAAGCTCAAAACCCTCGTTAAAAGCCATGTGTTTTTTTCTCCGCTGAATTTTTAAAATTTCGGCATGGGCTCATAATCATCGTCCTGAAAATCCTTTCTCAAAGGCGCTTTTGTATCCCCGTCCAGAAGCAGTTTGCCCGGCGAAGGGTGCCCGGTAAAAACTACCCCGAACATCTCGGCGGTTTCGCGCTCATGCCAGTCCGCGGTTTTGAAGATACCGCTTATGCTCCCGGCTTCCGGATTTGTCCTGTCGAGTTTTACCCTTATAACCGCGCTGCTCTTTATATCGTATGAATACAGGTTGTACACAACTTCTATTATGTTGCTTCCCGGAAAATCAAGCGCCGTTAAAAACGCGAGGTGCCCGAAACCCAGGCTGTCCTTTAAATACCCGGCAACCTCCTTAATGTCCTTTTTCCGCACAACGGCGTTAAGCACCCCGAGGTCCTCTT
This sequence comes from uncultured Spirochaetia bacterium, assembly GCA_964534075.1. GTDB lineage: Bacteria > Oederibacteriota > PGYV01 > PGYV01 > CAYTNY01 > CAZHOD01. The sequence goes on along the minus strand of CAZHOD010000039.1, from coordinate 4,310 downwards.
TTGACTCTACGACTTCGAATTTTTCCTGTATCTTTTTCAGAAGTTCCAGGTGGTTCATTTCGCGCTCCCCGTAAATTTATCCGACATTATTTTCTCCTGAAGTTTAATAAAACTGTCGAAAAAAGCCTCGGGCCTCGGAGGGCAGCCCGGCACATAAACATCCACCGGTATTATTTTATCCACTCCCTTAACCACTGAATAGGAATCATATTTAAAAGGGCCCCCTGATATAGCGCAGGAACCCATGGCTATTACGTATTTCGGGGCGGGCATCTGTTCATAAAGCCTTTTTATCACCGGGGCCATTTTTTTCGATACAGTGCCCGCGACAATCATAAGGTCTGACCTCCTGGGGGACGCGGCCGGGACCTCCATTCCGAACCTTGCCCAGTCATACCTCGGCCCGCCGGTATGCATCATCTCGATGGCGCAGCATCTGAGGCCGAAAGTGACCGTCCAGAGGGAATTTTTCCTGGACGCGTTTATTGCCCACTCCGCCGCCCCGAGAAAAACACCCCCTCCGGGTATTTTATGTATAAGTTTCGGCGCCCCGTTCATCAATCCCATTTAAGTTCTCCTTTATTCCACGCGTAGGCAAGCCCGAGGATGAGTATAAAAAGGAATATAAGGACTTCAATAAAGGGAAACCATCCGTATTCGGCGAGCCTTTTATAGACAACTGCCCACGGTATTAAAAAAGCGGCCTCAACCGCGAAAATAACGTACATAAGAGCGAAAACATAAAACCTTATGTTGTACCTTATATGCGCGTCCCCTACGGGGTCGATTCCGCACTCATAGGTTGTTTCTTTTTCTTCCGTCGGCCTGTGCGGCATAAGAAGCTGGTTTACTATCAGCCCGCCCGCCACAAACACCATAGCGAACAGTAAAAAAGTAAGAAGCGTTCCGTATTCCACGAAAACCTCCGGTATTTTCATCCGCCGCGGCCCTTCTGCGGGCGTTTCCCGGCGCGTTTATTTTTATATTAATTTTTAATTTTTTCTTTTTATTATATAATAGGCGACGCCGCGGAGCCTTTTTTTTCCGGCGCCGCCGTTTTTTAACGCCCTGTCGAGGGATTCTTCCGCTTTTTTCACAAACTTTTCAGCCTCGCGCAGGGCAAGCGCACCGCCCTGCTTTTTCCTTATAAACTTCATTATTTTTTTTGAAGAGCTTCTTTTTTCACCGCCGGAAAAAAGTTTTTTTATCGCCGCCCTTTCTCCGCTTTCCGACGCCTTAAGGGCGAATATAAGCGGGAGGGTTATCTTTCCCTCGTCTATATCCCTGCCCGCGGGCTTTCCTAGCCGCCCCTCGCTTGATACGACGTCAAGAACATCGTCTTTAATCTGAAAAGCCATTCCTATGTTCCTTCCGAAATCCGCGAGGTGCCTGCCCTTTGCCCCGTAAATCCCGGCCTCTATAGCGCCGGCTTTTACAGAAGCTTCTATAAGCGAAGCGGTTTTTTTCCTTATTATAGCGTAGTAATGCTTTTCGGATATATCCGGGTTAAACCTGTTATGAACCTCTTCTATTTCTCCCTCGCAGATATCCTTTACAGTCGCCGCGAACAAACTAAAAAGAGCCCGCCTGTTGCCTTCAGTCATAAGAGAAACGACCCTTGAAAAAAGGTAATCCCCGGCGAGGACCGAAAGTTCCCTTCCGAAACTGCGGTTCAGCGTCCTGCCGCCGCGCCTGCTGGCGGAATCATCGATAATATCATCGTGTATCAGAGTCGCGTGGTGAAGAATCTCTATGGCTGCCGCGGTATTTAGTATACGCGTGTTAATACGCGTTTTTGTCTCAGCTGTCAAAAGAACCAGCAGCCCCCGCACCCTCTTTCCCGAAAGCATTCCGGAGCCGCTTAAAATACTTTTCACGCTTTTAAGCCGGGTTTTTTTTACGAGCCGCAGCCTGTTATTTATAAGACCTATTTTTTTTCTGATGTTTTTGCTTTTTATCATAAAAGACCTTTGCTCAAAGGCTTGAGAAATATTTCTCAAGGACTAAAAAGAAATTCCAAAAAAAGACTTTTTTTATTTTAATACTATTTTAATTTTTGTCAAGCAAATTTTGGTTTTTAAAGTAAGTGGTGCATTTAATCTTACACTTTTTATTTTTAAAGTAACCCTTCAGTTACGGCAGGGGTATTATGGCTTTTGTAACCGCAGCCTTTACTTGTCAGCCGAAGCTTTAGCGCAGGTTGATGGCTGCGTGCCTTTAACTACCGCAACCTGAAAGGTTGCGCCTACAAGTGCGAAATGCGCCACCATAACTGAGGCGTTACTTTTTAAATATTCCCGGAAATTTTACGGCTCCGCGATTTTATGCGGTAGATTTTTATCCGAATATATTATTATTTCCCTGTTATTCAGGCTGAACTGCTTTTTTTTCCCAAACCTTTTTTCAAGACGGGGTTTAATTCGAGTGTTTATCGCTTTTGTAACTCCCCTTTTGCCGGTCGAAAACCACACGTTCCCCCCGGAATTTTTTACCTTTTTTACATCCGGCTTGATTTCATCCTCCCAGTCTTTTAAGTACACCTGTTTTTCTTCGAGGCCCAGCTCTTCGTCTTTTTCAACCACCGAGACCCACGAGCCGGCTATGTTTTCGGGCACATTGTATTTTTTAAGGTAATACTGTACCGGAGCCCTCTGCGGGCCCGCGAATATAACCATATCCTGTTTTTGTATTGTTTCGGCCATGTTTTTCATTGTTTGCCTAAGCAGATGATCCCGCGGTATTTTCTCCGCGTAAAAAGCAAAATAAACCACTGCCATGGAAATCACCAGGAAGGGAACGCCAAAACGCCTCCTCACAAGGACAGCGAGCGGGGCGCCGATAAGAATACTGAAAGCCCCGGCCACCATCAAAGGCCCTCTTTCCGGGACAAACACAGGCTGCAGAAACATAGAAAAATAATAGGCAAATATAAGCGGCAGCGCAAAAAAACCGGCAAAATACAGTATTTTAAGTTCCTTTATATAATTTATGTATTCTCCCGCTATCTCCTTTATTGGTTTTTTCTTTATAAAATCATAAATAACGGCAGCGGCAAAAGGGATAATAAGTATTGCCAGGAACCTTTTTACCGCCCCGTAGGTGAAAAAATCCAGAGTCCTGGCAATTTCATTATGATAAAACCCCACCCAGGAAGTAACCCCGCCCGCCGAAAGCCTGTTCATCGCGGCGGCAGCGCATATAATTATAAACGGGAGGGCCGCGATAAAATGAAGCAAAACCGCTTTTTTCCATTTTTTTAGCCCGAAAACAAGTGAAAGCGTTCCCTGGGCAAGCAGCGCGAACACAAACCAGTAATGGGTAAAAGTCCCGAGAATATTGAGTATTATATACGCGGCTGCGTGCGCCCTGTTTTCTGATTTTTCTATGAAAATTCTCACGAAATAAAACATAGACCAGGTTGTTATAAGCGCCAAAAAGCCGTAAGCTTTGATATTTGCTGAATGCCTTACCGCGAGTACTGAAGCCGCAAAAAGCACAGCGGAATAAAACCCCGCGTATTTATTGTTGAAAAGTTTAGCCCCGATGTAATATATACTAAAAATATTCAGGAAATATATCAGGAGGGAAGAAAACCTGAGGGATATGTCACTGTCCCCGAAAAAAAACATCCAAAAATCGAGGTATATGACATGCAGCGGCAGCCAGTTGTCGGAAAATATTATTTTCATCGATTCCACAAAAGGTTTCCGGGCAAAATTAACCGCTATAACTTCATCCAGCCACAAAGGGGCCCTTATGTTTGTAAGGGCAAGCAAAACCCCCCAGCCGGCAAGCAGCGCCAAAAGCACCGCGCTTTCCCTGTTGTTTTTGATTTTTTTAATCATAATCCTTCCTTTTTATACAGGCAGCCGGGCATAATTTTTTGCCCCTCCCTGCGCCATTTTGCTATATCAATATAATGGATTCCGCCCGGCATGACAAGTGAATTTATTTTTTTATCACGAATTTTCTGGTTTTTATGGATTTATTCCCTCCCGCCGATTCGGCCCTTATTTTGACGAACACAGGCTCCGTTTGCAGGCCCCGCGGTATTCTGCTTCAGAATAAACTCTCCGGGATTTACGGATGCCAATACCGGCCTCACTGTCCTTCCCGGCGGTTCAGCTCGCATTTCTGTTCCCAATCCTTCTGTGAATCATATGTAATACTGATACCATACACCGAAAAATACAAAGTCAAAGCTAAAAATAAAAACAAAAATTTTTTACAGTTCCCGGAGTTTTTCCGAAAAATCCGCGTGGCCCGCGTAACGCCTCAGTTATGGTGGTGCATTTCGGTCTTTGTAGGCG
>CAZHOD010000038.1:0-10208 GCA_964534075.1 uncultured Spirochaetia bacterium | reverse complement strand
TCAGTTTTCACCTTTAAACTTTAAGCTTCGACATGAAAGGCTGCGGTTACAAAAGGCATAATACCCCTACCGTAACTGAGGTATTACTAAAAAAAACATAATTTTCTTGACGAACAGTTGTATTATTAGTATAATATTATTATAAGCTATCTGATAAGTGCGAAGTTGTTATAACTTATATAAAGGAGAAGGATATGAAAGAACTGGAAAAATGGCTGCAGACAAGATACGAGGCGCTTAATAAGGCTTTTGGAGACAGGGAGTTTATATTTGAAGATGCCAAAAAAGTACTGGAAAAAGATGACAAAAAAGGCGCTTTGGTAGTGCTTTCGGAACTAAGGAAAAAAGGGTATCTTGAAGCAAAAATGGATAAAAAAGACGCGAGAAAAAAAATATATAAGATAAAAACGGAATCGCAGGTAATGCCCGGGCCGCTTAACAGAGATGAGATACAGCGTATTTTAAAAAAAGCTGCTGATCTTATCAGAACCCGTGTGGATTATAAATTTATTCTTGTACTCTTATTTTTAAAAAGGATAAGCGATAAATGGCAGCTTGAATATGAGAGGGAATATAAAAACGCGGTTAAAGACGGGTTTAGTGATAAAGAAGCTGAACAGGAAGCTATGAATGGAGCTTATCACGATTTTATCCTGCCTGATGATTATCTGGGAAATAATAAGAATCTTTGGGATAATATCAGAGCGGATGTCGCCCATCTTCCCGAAAGACTGACAGATGTTATGAAAAAGATAGGAGATTTAAATCCTGATGTTAAAGATGTGGTAGCTGAAACGTCTTTTATATCTTTTGCCAATAACAGGGAAAACCTTGAGATTCTCCGCCAGCTTGTTGAACTGTTCAGTATGCACAAGCTTGATGATGTTGATGCCGATATACTCGGAGACGCTTATGAGTGGATAATGAGATATTTTGCTCCGACAAAAGCAAAAGAAGGAGAAGTATATACTCCTCGTGAAATAATAGACCTTCTTATACATATTCTTGAACCAAAAGTCAAAGAGGAAGTATACGATCCCGCGATGGGTTCCGCGGGAATGCTTATAGCTTCTTACAAATACGGCAAAGAAAAGTTTGGAGATAAAGTTATTACAATGTCGTTTTTTGGAGAGGAAGCAAGCGGCCCGACCGTAGCTCTCGCGCAGATGAATATGTATATACACGGTATAAAGCAGGTAAAGCTGGTACAGGGTGATACACTGCTATATCCAAAATTTAAGGACAACAAAGATAATATAAAGGAATTTGATGTAGTGATAGCAAATCCTCCCTGGAACCAGGATGGTTACGCGGAAGATGTTCTGAAAAAAGGCGAACTATGGCAGAAACGGTTTGAGTACGGATTTGTGCCTAATCAGTCCGCTGACTGGGCATGGGTACAGCATATGATGGCGAGTTCAAAAAGCAAAACAGGCAGGGTCGGAGTTGTGCTTGACAGCGGAGCGTTGTTCAGAGGCGGCAAAGAAGGGCAGATAAGGAAAAAGTTTGTGGAAACAGGGCTCGTTGAGGCTGTAATACTTCTTCCGGAAAAACTTTTCTATAATACGGGCGCGCCGGGGATTATTCTGATATTGCGCAAAAACAAACCCAAAGAACGTGCGGACAAGATCCTGTTTATAAACGCGTCTGAAGAGTTTATAAAACATAAAGATGTAAGAAAACTTAACCGGCTGTCAGATGATAATATAGCAAAAATAGCAGATACTTATTCCGGGTTTTTAAGAAAAAAAGATTTTTCAAGGCCTGTCAGCAGGAAAGAAATAGCTGAAAATGATTATTCGCTGAACGTAACGTTGTATGTTTCCAAAGAAGAAGAGGAAGAGTATATAGATGTAAAAGCAGTCTGGGAAGAGAAAAAAGAACTTGATATAAAAGAAAAAGAGCTTTCTAAAAAAATAGAAAGGTATCTTGAGGAAATAAAATGAAAAAACCAAAAAAAGTACAGGGAGCGGCAGCGGCTTATAAATCAATTAAAAGTATACTTGAAGAGGCAAAAAATAAGGCTTATAGAGCGGTAAATTCAGTTATGGTTGCCGCGTATTGGGAAGTCGGGAAAGTCATTGTTGAAAATGAACAAAAAGGCAGAAAACGTGCAGGTTATGGAACCGCGCTTTTAAAGGAAATCTCCGGCAGGTTGACTGAGGATTTTGGAAAAGGATTCACGGAAACAAACCTTAAATATATGCGTCAATTTTATCTGTCTTTTCCAAAAAGTCACGCACTGCGTGACGAATTGTCCTGGACACATTTCCGGATATTGTTAAAAGTGGAAGATCCTGATGCCAGAGGTTTTTATATGAACGAATGCGCCGGCAGCAGATGGAGTACAAGAGAGCTTGAGAGACAGGTGAATTCCATGCTTTTTGAAAGAATAGCCTTAAGCAGGAATAAAAAGAAAATAAAGCAGCTTGCAGAAAAAGGACAGGTAATAAAAAAGCCCGGCGATATTGTAAAAGATCCATATGTGCTTGAATTTCTTGGAATGAAAAAAGGTGATTTTAATGCCATTGCCAATTAAAACAGAGGACCTGTTCAAAGGGAATAAAGTTGAATCAGACAGGCTTGATTATAAAAAGGGCCTGGATCCGCAGAAAATTGCTCATACTATTTGTGCGTTCGCGAATGATATTAATAATATTGGAGGCGGCTATATAGTTGTAGGGGTTGAAGATAACAAGGGAACTCCGAAACTGCCGCCTGTCGGACTGCGTAAAACTGAGATAGAATCTTTTCAAAAGAAGATAATAGAGATACAGCATAAAGTTAAGCCTTTTCCTCTGATTGTTGTATCACCTGAGATATATCAAAGAAAAAGTATTCTTGTTATTTGGGTTCCCGGCGGTGAAAGCAGGCCGTATAAGGCCCCTGTAATTTATACGGGCAAAGAATATAAATATTATATAAGGCGCCATTCTACAACGGCAAAAGCAAATGAATCGGAAGAAAAACGTCTTTTGGAAATATCCGCTTCCATACCATTTGATGACAGAGTTAATCATAATTGCGATATAAGTGATATAAGCAAAGACCGAATTATGGATTTTCTGAAAAACTCAGACAGTGGATTGTATAAAAGCGCTAAAAATATGTCTTTAAAAAAACTTTGCCGGGCGGTGCAGCTTTGCAGAGGCCCAAAAGAAAATTTAAGGCCTTTGAACATAGGATTGCTTATGTTTTCTGACAATCCTGAGCGGTATTTTAAAGGCGCGAAGATTGAAATCGTTGAATATGAAGATGATATAGGAAAAGAATTTAATGAGAAAATATTCACAGGCCCGCTGTACAGGCAGCTGATTGATGCTCTGGCATATATAAAGAATATGGTTATTAAAGAAAAAGTTATTAAGATTGCCGGAGAAGCAAAAGCAAAAAGATTTTATAATTACCCCTATCAGGCAATAGAAGAAGCCCTGGCAAATGCCGTGTATCACCGTGGATACGATAAGCAGGATCCCATAGAGCTTAACGTATTCTCAGATAGAATTGAAATTATATCCAAGCCGGGCCCCATGCCTCCTATCACAAATAATGACCTGAAAAAGAAACGTGTTACCGTGCGTGAGTACAGGAACAGGAGAATAGGGGAGTTTCTGAAAGAACTTGATTTGACAGAAGCAAGAGGAACTGGTTTGCCTGAGATATGGGATGCGCTAAAAAATAACGGGTCCCCAAAAGCGGAGTTTAAGACAAACAAAGACAGGACATATTTTTTGGCGGTCTTCAAAATACATAAAGCTTTTGCCGGGAAGCAGAAGGCTTCTGCTAAAAAACAGCTTGATACAGAAAATGTCCCAAGCCTGTCCCAAGTCTGTCCTAAGTCTTTAACCGAGGTTGAAGCGGCAAGGTTGTTGAAATTTGTGATAAAAGAGAAGTCTTTAAAAGACGTCATGAAGAAGCTCGGTAAAACGAACAGAACCAGGACAAAAAACCAAATAATAAAGCCATTAGAAGAAAAAGGTCTCATATCTATGACATTGCCTGACAATCCAAACAGTTCAAAACAAAAATATATAATTACAGAACTCGGTGAAAAAACAATGAAAAAAGGATGAAGGTTGGTAGATGTATTTATAGATACTGGAGATTTATGGCATTATGACGGAACTATGAGAAAATATTCAGAAGATTTAACTAAAATTAATATTGAAAATGAACAAAATGGTATGCCTTGGAAAGAGCCGGGCGAGAAGTATTTTAATTATATAGCATTGTGAATGGTAAAGTTATGAATAAAACGCATAAAAAACAGAGTCTGGTGAGATTTTTAAAGTGAGGGAAGTCAAAATTTAGATATATATTATTATTTAATAAAAAGTTTAATAGCATAGCTGGAGGTTGATTTAGATGTCAAAAAGTACGAAAACAGAAAAAAAGAGGCAGCATACAGTTCCGCAAATGTATCAGAGGAACTTTGCGATTAATGAAGATAAAACATTGATTGGAGTTTATCATATTCAATCGGATAACTATATTTCTTTCGGGGCAATAAAGCGGCAGGCATATGAGAAATACTTTTACGGTGAAGATGGAAGTTTTGAAGAATACTTGTCACATATTGAAGGAAAAGCAAATCAAATAATTCAAGATATAGTTAAATATAATAAGGTTCCTGCAATAAATACAGAAGAACACGTTGATTTGGTAAAATTTGTTGCCACATTGGCAACACGGACAACGCATGAAGTTGAGGCTCTGGAAGAAATGGTCAATAATTATATAGAACAAACAGGAGCATCAGAAGAAAAAAAGACAGCGATGTATGCTGAAATTGAAGAGGGCAAAAGACACAATGGTTTAGCTGGAAAAGGAGCAATGTCTGTGCTTAACGGAATTCAAACAAGTGTTTTACTAGGAGATATGAAAATAAAAATATTGGAATGTGAAAATGATCATAGCTTCATTACATCTGATAATCCGGTAGTTATGTATAATCTGTATATGGAAAAAGACAATAAACCGGGCAGTGTAATAGGGTTTGCAACAGTAGGGCTTCAGATGTTTATGCCTATTTCGCCGACAAAGTGCTTAATTATGTATGATGATGTGGTCTATCATATGGGAAGAAAGGATTCGGATGTAGTTAAAATACACGGGAAAGATGTTGATAATATAAATAGACTTGAGTATTTAAATGCTAATGAGCTGGTATTTTTTAATGATTCTGTTACCGGAGAGTATATGAATAAATTAGCAGAAAAGTATAAAAAGGATCGTTATGATGAAAAAACCGAAGCTGCACTTCACAAATATGAGTTTAAGAATAACAAATTAGTTGGCAAATATATACGTTTTTCGAGAAAAGATTTAAGAATAGGTCTTAAAATGTCCTATGGATTTGAAACAGATTTAGCAAGGCATTTGGTTATACCTAAAGACACGTATCTTGTAAGAAGTAAAGAGTTATTGAATTGGTTGAGAAGAGCGGCAGGAGGCCCAGATCATTTACGAAATGAAGTGAAAATAATGGAAGTAGGGGAAGTGATAGAAGAAATGCTGAATAAAACAAGGAGTAAAAGATGAAAAAAGCATATAAAAAGACAGAATTAGGCGAGATTCCGGAGGCGTGGGACGTGATTTTTGTTAATGAATTATTCAATAAAGATAAAAACAAACGTTTTATAGGAGTTAAAAGTATAGATTACAAAAATAGTGGAAAGTTTCCAATAATAGACCAGGGTGAGAAGTATATATCAGGTTATACAGATGATAAGAACAAGACTTATACAGATGAATTGCCTGTTATTATTTTTGGAGATCATACTCGAAATTTTAAATATGTAGATTTTGTTTTTGCATTGGGTGCAGATGGAACGAAAGTATTGAATTTGAAAAAAAATAATGACTTGAAATATTTGTATTTTTTGTTGAAGAATATTACTTTTGAAAATGAAGGCTATCGAAGGTATATGCAGGTATTAAAAAGTAAAAAAATTTCAGTCTCAAATTGTGTTAAAGAACAAAAGAAAATTGCTGAAGTTTTGTCGACTGTGGATGAGGCGATTGAGAATGTTGACAGGAAGATTCGGGCGGTTGAGAAGTTGAAAAAAGGGATGATGCAGAAGCTCTTAACCAGGGGTATCGGACATAAGAAGTTTAAGAAGACAGAATTGGGAGAGATTCCGGAGGAGTGGGAAATAATCAAGCTGGGCAATAAAAAGTATTTTGATTTATTAGTTGGAGGTACTCCTTCAAAGAAAATAAATGAATATTGGAAAAACGGAACAATTAATTGGGTCAGATCTTCTGATCTGGAAAAAAAATATTTATATGATATAGAAAAAAAGATTACGAAATTAGGTTTAGATAATAGTGCGGCTAAATTAATACCGAATGGATCAGTTGTGATTTCAACTAGGGTTTCATTGGGAAATTGTTCTATAGCGAAGCAAAATCTTGCAACAAGTCAAGATTGTACAGGCATAATTATAAAGGATAAATCGATTAATGAAGAATATTTGTATTATGTTTTAAAAACTATGAGTAGTAAAATTAAAAAATTAGGAGAAGGTTCGACAATAAAGGGAATAACTCAAGAAACACTTAAAAATATTAGTGTGACGATTCCGACAAAGACAGAGCAATTACAAATATCAAATATTTTAAAGCAGTTGGACAATAAATTTGAAATTGGAGAAAGATTACTGTCGCATTACAAAATGGTGAAAAAATCATTAATGGCTGATTTGTTATCTGGTAAAAAACGAGTAGTTTTAGGGAGGTAAGCAATGGAAATGAATATTTATTGTGATGAGAGTTGCCACTTACTGAATGATAAGCAGAAGTCTATGGTTTTGGGTGCTGTTTGGTGCCCAAAGAAAACTACGGCAGATATAAATGAAAGCATTGCTAAACTTAAGAAAAAACATGGTTTGTCAAAATATTTTGAAATTAAATGGACGAAAATATCACAGGGCAAAATAGATTTTTATATTGATTTGATGAATTACTATTTTGAAAATGACGATATAGGCTTCAGGGCGTGGGTGATACCTGATAAATCCATACTGAATCATGAAAAATATACGCAAACACATGATGATTGGTATTATAAAATGCATTTCTATTTAATTCGCAATTTAATAAACATGAAAAATAATTATTATATATATCTGGATGTTAAGGATACACGCAGCAGAACAAAAGTAAAAAAATTAAAAGAGGTTTTGCAGAATGCGCATTATGATTTTTCAAGGGCGATAATAAAAAATGTTCAGAGTTTGCATTCTCATGATGTTGGCTTGATGCAGTTAAATGATATTTTGATAGGTGCGGTTTCATACACTGCAAGAGGACTGGAAAGCAGCGGAGCAAAAAATACCATTGTGTCTTTGATAAAAGAAAAATCACGATTAAGTTTGAAGCAAGCGACATTGCCCGGAGAACAAAAATTTAATTTGTATTTTTGGCATGATGGAGATTACCATCATGATTAGTTGGCTGCCTCCTTTATTCAAGGTAAGCCCATGGACAGAAGACATGTACGAACAACTATATTCAATTTTTTGTAATGATATTAGAGATCATAAACTATTATATAAAAACAATATAGTTTGTATTGGTAATAAAATAGAAGATGGCAAAGAAGAGATTTTTTGGCATTTAACGGATAAATTAGAAAAAGAAAAACCGATACCAAGGCGTAAGAGGAAATTTCAAAAACAACAAAATTATAAGAAACCGGTTGGTAGATTACCAGATTTTAGGCGCTGTGAAAGATTGCCGTGGATAAAACCAGTTATTGAAAATTCTCAAGAACCGGTTTTATTAGCATGGGATTATTTAGAGGGAGATAAAAAAATTAAAACATATGTATGGTTTAAAGATGAAAAGTATGTAGTAATTATGAAGAAGTTGAAGAAAGGTGTAAGGCGCCTTATTACTGCGTTTTATATTGACGGTTCCAAGGAGGCAAAGAAGTTTGAAGAGAAATATAATAAACGTATTAAATATTAAAGGCCTGCTCGGACGGCAGGCCCAACTCCTTCGGCTCTTACACCAGTAAAGGATGGCCGATGAGTGCTTTTTATGATTTTGTTTATAGTATTATTATATATTAAAAAAATATATTAATCAAGGATGAAAATAAGGAGTTTTATGATGCAAAAAGGTGAATTTGAGCTTGAAGAGGTATTGCTAAAGGCGCTTGGGGATGCGGGGTGGGAGGTTTTGGATGGGGCGCGTATTGTTCGGGAGTCTTATGAAGAACCTTTGTTGACTCCGCGGTTGAAAGAATCTCTGCGTAAAATCAACCCGGGAATCGCGGAAGAGGATATTACCAGGGTTATAAACCAGATACGTATTCAGCCCTCAAATCCTGACGGTTCAAAGCAGGTGCTTGATTACCTGAAAAATGGTTTCAGTATTGAGGATAAAAATCAGAAAAGCCTGCGGCGTGTGAATTATATTGATTATAATGATATTCCTGTTGATAAGTCAAAATGGATAAACAGATTTCAGGCAGTACGCCAGGCGGTTTATGAGAATAACAGAATAAAAATACGTACTGATATAATGCTGTATATAAACGGCATACCTGTAGTGAATATTGAACTTAAAAACCCGAATAATGTCAGAAAGAGCTGGAAAGATGCCTGTGATGATATTGATGGATATGTAAATAAAGTGCCTGAACTTTATAAATATGTCCAGCTTGGAGTCGCGGGTGATATGGAGTTTAAGTACTTTACTATTGTTCCGTGGGCTCAGGATGGCGCGAGGGTTAATGAATGGAAAGAAGAAGGAAAAAATTCTTTTGAGGCGATTGTCTCTTTGTTATCTCCGACGAGACTGCTTGATATTTTGAAATATTATCTGTTTTTCAGGGAAGAACTCGGCAAGCAGACAAAAATCGTTGCCAGGTATATGCAGTACAGGGCGTCTGAACTTATTGTATCGAGAGTAAAAAACGGGATGCTGGGAACCGAAGAAAAGCGAAACGGGCTTATATGGCACTGGCAGGGTTCAGGAAAGACGCTGACTATGATATTTGCCGCAAATAAGATTTATCAGATGCCGGAAGCTGAAAATCCGACAATATTTTTTATCGTTGACAGAGATGAGCTGGAAACGCAGCTTTTTGAAAATTTCATATATTTATCACTGTTTAGAAGTATTGACAAAATTAGTTCTGTAAGAGAGATGAAAAAAACACTTGAACATGACGGGTATTCAGGCAGGAGAGGCATATTTGTAACGCTGATACATAAGTTCAGGCCGGAAGAACTCAAAACACTAAATGAAACGCTAAAAACCATGGGAAAAGAAAGCGGCGAAGGCAAAATAATTACAAAAAGAAAAAATGTAATTTCATTTATAGATGAAGGGCACAGATCGCAGTATGGAATTTACGCGGGGCAGATGAAAAAAATTCTGAAAAATGGTTTTTCCTTCGCGTTTACCGGCACTCCGATATCTAAAAAAGCCAGAGATACTTACTTGGAATTCGGCTATAAAGACGAGCAGTATCTTGACAGATATTTCATGAAAGATTCTGTTGATGACGGTTTTACAAAAAAAATAGCTCATGAACCAAGGCTTATGAAAGGAGTAAGCCTTTCTAATGAGGATATAAAGGTGTTCTATGACGCTGAGGATGTCGAGGAGCTTACTGAAGATGTGAAAGAACGAGTAGAAGGGAAAGTGGCAAAAAAATTAAATAAAATAAATGTGTTTTTGGAGGATCCTGAAAGAATAGAAGTAATAGCCAAAAACATTGCCGGCCATTTCAGGGAAAATGTGGACGGCAGATTCAAGGCAATGGTAGTCGCGGCAACCAGAAAAGCATGTGTGATATATAAATCAAAACTGCTTAAATATTTTAACAAAGACGAGATTGAAGTGATTATGTCGGCGGCTCCAAAAGAAAAAGACAAAGAAATTGAAAAATATTATTATGATTTCAAACATCGTTATGGAAAAGAACCGGGCGAAGCAAAGGATGACATTCTGAACAGTTTTAAAGAAAAGGAAAAACCAAAACTTTTAATTGTTACAGATATGCTTGTTACCGGATTTGACGCGCCTGTTTTACAGACGCTCTATCTGGATAAACTGCTTAAAGAACACAGGCTGCTTCAGACCATGGCGCGGACAAACAGGCCGTATACAGAAAAGCAGGCCGGGCTTGTAGTGGATTACGCGGGAGTGCTGAGTAATATAAAAAGCGCTTTAAAAATGTATCTTGAAGG
>CAZHOD010000037.1:0-10312 GCA_964534075.1 uncultured Spirochaetia bacterium | reverse complement strand
CTCCGCCCAGGGTTATATGCGTCAGTATATTGTTTATGTAATCCGTTGTCGGCTGTCCCGGCCTTATCCCCGGCACAAACCCGCCGTTTTTTTTCATATTTTCCGCCAGGTCCTTCGGGTTAAAGGTAATAGCCGTGTAAAAATAACAGAAAAATATAATCAGCGCCGAATAAAGCACGATATATACGGGCTGCCCTGTCGAGAGCCAGTTATTTATGAAATCCAGCACATACCTCATTGCTCCCCCTGATACCCCCCTGTCAAAAAACTGGGCTATCATGGACGGCACCATCATTACCGACGACGCGAATATGACCGCGATGACGCCGGAATAATCTATTTTCAGGGGCAGGTTTGTGGACTGGCCCCTGTATATCTTTCTTCCTATTATACGCTGGGCATACTGAACAGGAATTTTTCTGAAAGACTGCTGTGAAATAACCGCCACAGCGGTTAACGCTATCATGACCGCGACAAAAAGAAGCACCTCAAAAAACGAAAGCGTACCGCCCTGCCACAGCCCAATCATAATGCCTATCTGCGAAGGTATATTCGATATAATACCGGCAAGTATCAGCATGGACATTCCGTTTCCTATGCCGTATTCCGTCATCTGCTCGCCAAGCCACATCAAAAATATAGTCCCCCCTGTAAGTGTCAGGACGGTCGTAAGGACAAATACCAGGTTATAATTCGGGACAATCATTGTGCCGCCGGCGTTTAAACTCCTGAACCAGATATTTATCCCCGCGGCCTGTACGATACATATCGCGACGGTAAGGTACCTGGTATACTGCGTTATCTTTTTCCTTCCCGCGTCCCCTTCTTTTTTCAGGGCCTCGAGCGACGGTATTACCGCTGTTAACAACTGCATTATAATGGAAGCGGAAATATAAGGCATAATACCCAGGGAAAAAATCGTAAAATTCCTCAGCGCGCCCCCGGAAAAAAGGTCGAGGAACCCCAAAAAACCGCCGGACTGCCCGGAAATAAGCTGGTTCATAATTTTCGGGTCTATGCCCGGAGTAGGCACATGGGCCCCAAGCCGGAAAATAAAAAGCATTCCCAGCATAAAAAGCACACGTTTCCTTAATTCGGGTATTTTAAAAATATTGGCCAGAGGATTCATTGTACCACCTCACCGCCGGCCTTTTTTATTTTTTCCGCGGCTGTTTTAGAAAATTTATCCGCCTTTACCTTCAAAGCCCTGGAGACCTCCCCGTTTCCGAGTATTTTTATTGGCCCTCTTTTTTTGTCTATATACCCTTTTTCAAAAAGCGTTTTTTTGTCTATGCTTTCATTGTCACCGAATTTTTTGTTTAAAAAACCCACATTAATAACCTGGTATTCTTTCCTGAATATGTTGTTAAACCCGGATTTGGGTATTCTCTGGGTGAACCTCTGCTGGCCGCCCTCGAACCACACTGACTTTGTGCCGCCGCTCCTTGACTTCTGGCCGTTGGCGCCCCTGCCCGCGGTCTTGCCGAGGCCGGAACCCGGCCCTCTTCCTGCCCTTGCCTTTTTATTTCTCTTTTTCCTGTTCGGTTTCAGATCTTTTAAAAGCATTTGCGTTCCTTTCTTTTTTCCTATTTCTGCTCTTCGACAGATATAAGGTAAGAAACCCTGTCTATCATTCCCTGTATTGCCCTGTTTTTTTCCAAAACGTTTACGTCCCCGATTTTTTTCAGTCCAAGCGCCCTTATGATTTTTTTATTGTTTTTATGTTTGCCTATCAGGCTCCTTTTAAGCTTAACTTTTACCTTTGTCATTTATCTTTCCTTCCTCAGGGCAATAATTTTCTCCGGCTCTTCGAGCTGCTCCAGGCCGTCAAAAGCCGCGTATATAAGGTTAAACGGGTTTGATGTCCTTCCCACGCACTTCGTAAGAATGTCATGGATACCGGCAGACTCCACTATGGCCCTTACAGCCGCGCCGGCTATAACTCCGGTACCGGCGGATGCCGGTTTCAGCATAACTCTTGCCGAGCCGAATTTTCCCATAACCCCGTACGGTATCGTCGTTCCTTTCAGGGGAACCTTTATAAGGTTCTTTTTTGCTTTATTAACCGCTTTTTTAATTGCTCCCGGCACCTCCCGGGCCTTTCCGAGGCCGTATCCAACATGCCCGTGACCGTCGCCGACCACGACAACTACGCTGAACTTAAACCTTTTACCGCCTTTTACAACCTTGGCGACCCTGTTTATATCGACTATTCTTTCCTTTAAATCCAGTTTTGTATAATCTATCCTCTGTCTCAAGGCTTCCTCCCGGTTTTTACTAAAATTTTAATCCGCCTTTTCTCGCGGAATCGGCAAAAACTTTTATAACACCGTGATAGCTGTAACCGCCTTTGTCAAAGATAACTTCCTTGATCCCTTTTTCTCCGCATTTTCCGGCTATCAGCGCTCCAAGCTCTTTTGCCGCGTCAACGCCTTTTCCTTTCACCCTTTCCTTTGCTTCCTTTGAGTTGCTCGCGGCGCCGGCCAGGGTTTTACCGGAGTAATCATCTATAACCTGCGCGACCAGTGTCCTGGAACCCTTAAATATATTAAGCCTGGGTTTATCCGGGGTTCCGGAAGCTTTTTTAACGGCCCTTTTGTGCCTTATGAGCCTCGCTGCCCTCTTTTTACCTGTTTTCTTTTTTACTTTCATCTTCTCTCCTCAAAAAACTATATGTTATTTCGTTTTATGTTTTAATTTTTTCGCTTTCAACTTCCGGTTTTAAATTTTATTTGGCTCCTTTTCCTGCCGCGCTCTTGCCCGCTTTTCTTCTTATTCTTTCGTTTTCATACATTATACCCTTGCCTTTATAAGGTTCCGGCGGCCTGAGCGCCTTTATTTTGGCGGCAGCCTCGCCGACCGCCTGCTTATCGGCCCCGCTCAGGGTTATTTTTGTCTGGCTGTCGACTTTGGCCGTTACTCCCACGGGAAGCTCAAAAGGTATGGGATGGGAAAAACCCAGCGTAAAATTAAGTTTATTCCCCTGGGCCTGCGCTCTGTAACCCACGCCCTTTAAAACAAGCACCTTTGAAAAACCCGACGCCACTCCCTCCACCTTTGAATTTATAAGCGCCCTCTCCATTCCATAGAGGGATTTGTATTTTTTGTTTTTCTCAAGTTTTACCTTCGGGGCCACGGTAATTTCACTTTCCTCAATAATATAGCCGAAACCCTTGACACATTTGTGTTCTAACTTTCCGACCGGCCCTTCCAGCCTGATTACTTTTCCGTTCTTTTCGGCTTTTACTTTTTCCGGTACCTTTATGGGTTGTTTGCCTATCCGGGACATTTAAATTTCTCCTTTTTTTGTTATTACCATAATTCGCATACGATTTCCCCGCCCACATTCATCTCTTTTGCCTTCTTTCCTGTCATAATACCGCGGGACGTGCTCATTATTATTACTCCGAGGCCGTTTTTTACCTTTGGTATTGTTTCCGCGTCCGCGTACAGCCGCCTGGAATTTTTACTTACCCTTTTTATCGACTTTAACACCCTTTCCCTGTTGCTTCCGTATTTCAGGTAAACCCTTATGTTTCCCTGTTTGTTGTCCTCGATATACCTGTAGCTTTTTATAAATCCTTCTTCCTTCAATAACTTTACTATATTCTGTTTCATTTTTGACGATGGAATGTCAGCATAATCCTTTTTTTTCATGTTTGCGTTCCTTATTCTCGTCAACATATCCGCTATTGTATCCAATTTTTCCTCCTCACCCTACCAACTTGATTTTTTCACGCCGGGTATTTCGCCCCTGTAAGCCAGGGTTCTGAAACAAATCCTGCATATACCGAATTTACCCATATAAGCCCGCGATCTTCCGCAAATAGAGCAGCGATTAATCCTGCGGCTGCTGAATTTCGGTTTTCTCTTTGCTTTTTCTACCATACATGTTCTTGCCATTAATTTCCTCCGTAAACTTATTTCTTTTTAAAAGGCATTCCGAGGTGTTCGAGCAGCTGGAAAGCCTCCCTGTCGTTTTTTGCCGTCGTTACGAATGTTATATCCATTCCCAGGGTATTTTTTACTTTATCAAAGTCAATTTCAGGAAAAATTATCTGTTCTTTTACTCCCATGGTATAATTTCCGCTTCTGTCAAACGAGTTCCGGGGGACACCGCCGAAATCCCTTACCCTCGGCAGCGCTATTGAAATCAGCCTGTCCAGGAACTCATACATCCTGTTGCCCCTTAAGGTAACCTTACAGCCTATGGGGTTTCCTTCCCTGAGCTTAAAATTCGATATCGAGCTCTTTGACCTTGTAATGACCGGTTTCTGTCCGGTAACGGCAGTAAGCGCTTCGACCGCCTCGTCAAGGACTTTGATATCCTGCGCAGCCTCTCCGACTCCCATATTCAGCACAATCTTCTCCAGCCTGGGAACCTGATAGCTGTTTTTCAGCTTGTTTTCTTTTTTCATTGTTTCCTTTATTTCTTTATTGAACTTTTCCTTAAGCCTCGCCACTTCCAACCTCCGGTTTATTTTTCACGCGTAACATCTTATATCTTATTTCTCGTCCAGCATCTCCCCGCACTTTTTACAAATCCTCACTCTTTTACCGTCGGTAAGCCTTCCCATTTTCACCCTGGCCGGCTTTCCGCATTTATTGCATATAAGCATCACCTTGGAAATATCGACAGGCGCCTCTTTTTCTATTATCCCGCCCTGTTGTGCTTTTTGCGACGGTTTTGTATGCCTTTTTACGAAATTTACTTTTTCGACAACGGCTTTTTTATCGTCCGGAAATATTTTCAGCACCTTTCCTGTTTTTCCTTTGTCTTTTCCGCTTATTACTGTGGCTATATCGTTTTTCTTTAATTTAATCATTTTTAAAAATCCTCCTAAACCACTTCGGGCGCGAGGGATATAATTTTCAGAAAGTCCTTTTCCCTGAGTTCCCTGGCCACAGGCCCGAAAATCCTGGTTCCCCGGGGCGCCTTTTGCTCGTTTATTATTACGGCCGAATTCCTGTCAAACCTTATATAAGAACCGTCTTTTCTTCTTACCTTCTTTTTCAGCCTGACAACAACGGCCCTGACAACTTCTTTTTTCTTAACCTGCGCCCCGGGAATCGCTTCTTTTACCGACGCGATAAAAATATCGCCCAGCCCGGCGTATCTGGCGCGGGTTCCGCCGAGTATTTTAACGCATGTTATTTCCCTGGCGCCTGAGTTATCCGCCACTTCAAGCTTTGACTGTACCTGTATCATTCTGCCTCACTCCCGTCATCTATATTAATTTCCTTTCCCACGGCTTTTTTGACAATGCCCGTAAGTATCCACCTTTTCCTTTTACTGAGCGGGCGCACTTCCTTTATGGCTACTTTATCGCCTTCCTTCGCTTCGTTCTTTTCATCGTGGGCCATAACCCTGGTTGTCCTTTTAATATATTTTTTTACAAGGGGGTGCTTTACGTTCCTTACTAACGCTACTTTAATTGTCTTATCCATTTTATCGCTCAGCACCACTCCCTCAATCTTCCTTCTTTTATTTTTTTCCGCCATTTACAGCTTCCTCCTTGTCAGCGCCCTTTTTTTTCCGCAATATCGTATTAAGCCGGGCCAGGTCCTTTTTTATAGCGCCTATGCCGGACGTATCCTCAAGCTGCTTTGTCTGCAGCTTTACCTTCAGCTTAAAAAGGTTGTCCTTAAGTTCCTTTATTTTTCTTTCTATCTCGTCCGCTGTCATGTCCCTGATTTCAAGGGGTTTCATGCTTTCCTCCTTTTATAACTCATGCCTTTCCACAAACTGTGTTTTTATAGGAAGTTTCGCTCCTGCTTTCCTGAAAGCGGCCCTCGCGAGGGACTCGTCCACGCCCTCGAGCTCAAACATCACCCTTCCCGGTTTTACCACCGCCACCCAGAATTCGGGGGAGCCTTTACCTTTCCCCTGCCTTGTCTCAGCCGGCTTTTTTGTTACGGGTTTATCCGGGAACAGCCTGACCCAGAGCTTACCGCCTTTTTTAAGGAACCTGTTTATGCCGACCCTTGCCGCCTCTATCTGCCGGGCGGTTATCCAGGCCGGTTCCTTGGCCTTGATCCCGTACTCGCCAAAACTGACTTTATTGCCCCTGCCTGCCGGGCCTTTCATCCTTCCTCTGTGCTGTTTTCTGTGTTTTACTCTTGAAGGCATTAACATTTTTTATTCCTCTTTCCCTATTTTTTCTTCTTTAAAAACCCATACCTTGACGCCTATTGTACCGTAGGTCGTCTTCGCTATAGCGTAGCCGTAATCTATATCCGCCCTCAGCGTATGAAGCGGCACCCTTCCCTCGACATACCATTCCGTCCTCGCTATTTCCGCGCCGCCGAGCCTTCCGGAAACATATATTTTTACGCCCTTGGCCCCTGCCTCGGAGGCCATAGTTGTCTGCATGGATTTTTTCATGGCCCTCCTGTACGATATCCTTTTTTCGAGCTGCTGGGCTATATTCTCCGCCACAAGCTGCGCCTCTATCTCCGGTTTCTGTATTTCTTTTGGCTCTATAAGTATCTGTTTTCCTGTTTTTTTCTCGAGCTCTTTCCTCAGTTCCTCGACCTCAGCGCCTTTTCTTCCTATTATCATCCCGGGCTTTGAGGTAAAAATCCTTATAATAGCCTTATTACCGGCCCTTTCTATCTCAATATCGGAAATCCCGGCCCTGTAAAGTTTCTTTTTTATATATTTGCGTATTTCAAAATCTTCCAGTAAAAGCCCTTTAAAGTTTTTTTTCGACATCCACCTGGATTTCCAGTTCTTTATTACTCCTATTCTCAGCCCTTCAGGATGAACTTTCTGTCCCATATACAGTTAACTCTCCTTTTTCGTTTTTTCATCTGTTACAATCACAGTTATATGGCATGACCTTTTATGTATTTCCGAAGCCCTGCCCTGTGCCCTGGGTATAAACCTTTTCGCGTGTTTAAGTATCGGCCCCTGGTCCACCTTTATGTTTTTAATCCTGAGTGAATCCGCGTCCGCGCCCGAATTTTTTGTGGCGTTAGCCACCGCCGATTTTATTACCTTCTCGACATAAGGCGCGGCGGACTTCCTTATAAATTTAAGTTTTGTAAGCGCGGACGACACATCAGCCTTTCCCAGCGCTTTTGTAACGACCCTGGCCTTTCTCGCCGTCACCCTTATGTGTTTTGCTGTTGCCCTGGCTTCCATTTCCACTCATGCTCCTTTCGGGTTATTTCTTCTCGGCTGTTTCTTTTTTGTGATCGCCGTGCCCCTTGAATATTCTCGTCGGGGCGAATTCTCCGAGCTTGTGCCCTACCATGTTTTCGGTCACAAATACCGGCACAAATTTTTTACCGTTATGTACCGCGAACGTTACGCCTATCATCTCGGGAGATATCGTGGACCTTCTCGCCCATGTCTTAATTACTTTTTTTCCTCCGGCTTCATTTGCCTTAAGAACCTTATCAAGAAGTTTCTGGTCCACATAAGGCCCTTTCTTTAATGACCTGCTCATTTACCGGACCCTCCTTTTGATTTCCTTCTTCTTATGATGAAATTATTCGATTTTTTATTTTTCTTTCTTGTCCTGAAACCCTTTGCCTTTGTCCCGCCGGGCGATACCGGGTGTTCGCCCGACTTGGAGCGCCCTTCACCGCCGCCCATTGGATGGTCTACGGGGTTCATGGCAACCGCCCTGTTGCGGGGTTTTCTTCCCTGCCATCTTTTCTTCCCGGCCTTTCCCACCACGATATTTTCATGGTCGGGATTGCCTACCTGTCCGATAACCGCCCTGCAGGTATCTGTTACTGTCCTGAGCTCGCCGGATGGCAGTTTCAGAGCCGCTTTGCCGCCTTCCCTGCCCGTAATCTGGGCAAAAGAACCGGCTCCACGCGCTATCGCCCCCCCCCTGCCGGGATTGAGCTCGATATTATGAACAATGGTGCCTATTGGTATCGACCTTAAAGGCATACTATTGCCCGTTGCTATCTCAACCTGCTCGCCGCTGACCACAACGTCACCGGTTTTAAGGCCAAGCGGGGCTATTATATAACGTTTTTCCCCGTCCCTGTAATGTAAAAGGGCTATGCGCGCGCCCCTGTTCGGGTCATATTCTATTGTGGCGACTTTCGCCGGAACATCCTTTTTATCCCTTTTAAAATCTATTATCCTATAAAGCCTTTTATGGCCCCCGCCCCTGTGCCTGGACGTATTCCTTCCTTTATTGTTCCTTCCGGAACTTTTCTTTATTTTTTTTGTCAGGGATTTTTCCGGCCTTTCCGCCGTTATGTCCTCTTTCCTGTCTATTGTCATTGTCCTTCTTGCCGGTGTAGCCGGCTTAAACTGCTTAATTCCCATTTTTATTCTCCCTGCGTTTTTATACGCCTTCTACTATTTCTATTTTTTCGTCTTTTTTGATCTTAACGGCCGCTTTTTTGAATTTCCTCGCTTCGGACACCGCCCTGCCAAACCTTTTTGATTTTCCGGGCATCATAACGGTGTTTACTTTAAGAACATGGACCCTGAACATAAGTTCTACGGCCTGTTTTATCTGTTCTTTTGACGCGTTCTTGTCCACTACAAATACATAGTAATTTCCACTTTCCCTCACAAGGCCGCTCTTTTCTGTCAATGACGGCCTCTTTATAACCTGGTGTAAATCCATCAGCTTATTCTCCTTATGATTTCTTCCATAGCCTTTTTCGTAACAAGGACCTTCGGGTAAACAAGGAGCGAATAAGCGTTAAGGTCCTTTGCCGGAACTACTTCGACTCCTTTTATGTTCCTTGCCGATTTATAAACATTACCGTCCTTTTTTTCCGTGACAAGAAGCAATTTCCGCCCGGATAGGCCTATGCTCTTCAGAATCCCGGTGACTTCTTTTGTCTTTGGTTTTTCTATTGAAAAACCGTCAAAAAGAACTATTTCCTTATCCTTTATCTTTCCCGCGATTACGGCGTGAAAAGCCTTCTTTTTCATATTTCTGTTGACTGAAAGGCGTGTTTTACGCGGCCTGGGCCCGAAGGTAACTCCGCCTCCCTTCCATATAGGAGAGCGTATCGACCCGTGCCGCGCCCTTCCGGTGCCTTTCTGCATCCAGGGCTTGGCCCCTCCGCCTGACACTTCCCCGCGCGTTTTCGTATTTGACGAACCCGTATGCGCATTGTTAAGATGCGCCAGAACCACATCGTGTATAAGGTCATCTTTTACCGATATATCGAGGAGCCCGTCGTTTATTTCCATTTCCTCTGTTTTTTTATTTTCCCTGTCGAGGACCTCGAGTTTCATTTTTCATCTCCCTGTTTTTTCTTTATGCTTTTTTTTATCAAAACAACAGAATCTTTAGAACCCGGGACCGCTCCCCTGATAAGCATATATTTATTATCCACGTCATACTTTTCCACGAAAAGGTTCTGAACTGTAACACGGCCGCCGCCCATCCTGCCCGCCATTTTATGATTTTTAAACACTCTCGACGGGTAAGAACTCGCCCCTATGGAACCGGCCCTTCTGTGATGCATCGATCCGTGGCCTCCCGGCCCGCCGTGAAAATTATGCCGCTTCATAACGCCCTGGAAACCTTTTCCCTTGCTCGTTCCCACAACATCGATGTAATCGCCGTCTTTGAACATTTCCTTTAACGCCACGGCATCGCCGATATTATATTTTTTTAGTTCTTCCTCTGTAACCTTCACTTCTTTCAGCTCCCTTTTAAAAGGCATGTCCCTTTTATCCTTATCGTTCTTAAAAAGTCCCTTTAAAGGTTTTGGCACGTTCTTTGGTTTTATATCGCCGAAAACCCCCACCTGGAGGGCGGTATAACCGTCCTTTTCCGGCGTCTTTTTGTTCACCACAATTCCTTCGTCGAGCTCCACTATAGTTACGGGAACCGCCTCTCCTTTACTGTTAAAAACCTGTGTCATTCCTACTTTTTTTCCAAGCAAGGTTTGTATCAATTTACTTCCTCCGGTTACAGCTTAATCTCAACATCGATTCCGGCCGGCAGGTCGAGGCTCTTGAGCTTATCGACCGTGTCCGGGGTTGGTTCAAGTATATCTATAAGCCGTTTATGTATCCTCATTTCAAACTGCTCGCGGGACTTTTTATTTACGTGCACCGACCTCAAAATCGTATACCTGTGCATTTTTGTGGGAAGCGGTATAGGGCCCGAAACCCTTGCCCCGGTCTCTTTTACTTTCCTGATTATATCCGTTACGGACTTATCAAGAAGCTTGTGGTCGTACGCTTTTAGGCGTATCCTTATTTTCTGGGCTTCGATTTCCATTAGCTGCTCCTTATATACTTATTTCAAACCGGTTACTCGTTTATCTCTGTAATAACGCCGGCGCCGACTGTCCTTCCGCCTTCCCTTAT
>CAZHOD010000036.1:0-10358 GCA_964534075.1 uncultured Spirochaetia bacterium | reverse complement strand
AGAGGCCGAAAAAGTAATCGATAAAATAATAAGCGTTACAAGGACAGGGCGGATAGGGGACGGTAAAATATTTATTACGGATATAAAGGACGCTGTCAGAATAAGGACGGGGGAAAGAGGAAAAGAGGCATTGTAATTTAAAGTTTAAAGCTGAAAACTGAAAATTAATAAAACGCCGGGCCCGCGGAAACGAGCGGAAAGCCCGGGATGAAATAATGGTTGTTAAATACATGTTTTATTCAGGAGGAAAATAAATGGGTAAAAAGGTTATAATAGCGGATGACGCGGCTTTTATGCGCATGATGCTGAAAAAGATACTGGAAGAAGGCGGTTACGAGGTTGTGGCTGAGGCGGAAAACGGGAAAACGGCCATAGAAAAATACAGGGAGTTAAAACCCGACCTTATTATTTCGGATATGGTTATGCCGGAAAAAGGAGGTATAGACGTTATAAAGGAAATAATGGAAGATTTTCCGGACGCGAACATACTAATCTGCAGCGCCATAGGGCAGCAGGCCCTTGTTATAGAGGCAATACAGGCCGGGGCAAAGGATTATATAGTCAAGCCGTTTGAGCAGGCAAATGTGCTCGAAACAGTGGGAAAGCTGATGGGAAGTTAAAGTATGCGTAAACTTACCGGGCTGCAGAAAGATTCCCTTAAGGAAATGGGTAATATAGGCGCGGGCAGCGCGGCCACGGCGCTTTCCCAGCTGCTGGGAAAAGATATCAAGGTCATCGTCCCCGAAGTTTCGATGATGCCGGTTGTCGAGCTGAGCGAGTCCTTCGGAAGAGAAGAAAAAATTGTGGCAGCTGTTTATCTCAGGATATTCGGCGAGATAAAAGCCAGGGTGCTCATGCTGTTTCCCCAGGAAAAGGTGCTTTTACTTATAGACCTTTTGATGAAAAGAAAACTCGGTGAAACCAGGGAATTCAACGAGACAGAACAGTCCGCGCTGAAAGAAATAGGAAATATTATCATATCTTCATATTTAAACGCGCTGTCTAAATTTATAGGCATGAATTCGGTCCCTTCGGTACCGGCGCTCGCGGTGGATATGCCCGAAGCTATTTTTCAGACTGTTTCGTCGGAACTGGCCGGTATGTCCGGGGAAGCGCTCATGATAAAGACCGTTATGGAGGAAGAAACAACCCGGATCTCCAACGACCTTTTTCTGATACCGGAGGAAGAGTCTATGGATGATATTTTAAAAGCCCTGGATAATACTGTTAAAGGTGTTTGATGATTGATGGCAAACCGGATAAAGGTAAACATGGGGCAGATGAAATCCGGGCGTGGAAATGATATACTTGTAGCTTACGGCGTGGGATCGTGCGTTATTGCCGTGTGTTATGACATAACCCGGCCGCTTGCGGTAATGCTTCACGCCGTGCTGCCCGAAAAACCGGGAAAACGGGCGGATATAAATAAATATGTGGATACAGGCATAGAGGCGGCGATAAAGAGCCTTCTCAACGAAAAAACCAATATAAAAGATATAAAAGCGAAAGTTTTCGGCGGAGCCCGGATGTTTGACATAAAGACAGAAGGAAATACAATAGGGGAAAGGAACGCGGAAAAAGCAAGGGAAGTGCTTAGCCTTAAAGGAACCACCATAGAGGCCGAGGACACCGGCAGTGATTACGGAAGGACAATAGAGTATTTTGTCGCCGGCAACAGGGCGGAAGTCAAAAGTTTTAAAAAAGGGACTGAAATTTTTTAATGGAGATAAAAATGAAAAAAAACAAAAAAGACCCCCTTTTCTGGATAGCCATTTTAAATTTTGCCATAGGCATCGCGGCGGCTGTTATATTTACTGTAATAATATGGGTTTCGGATATTAATCCCGGCTCAATAGATTTTATTTTTTTAAGTTTCGGGGCGGTCCTTTTTATGGTGACGGCAAATATACTTATAAGCGTCACCATTGTCGTAAACCGTGTGTCAGAGCTGACCGGCGGGTTTGATAAAATAGCAGACGGGGACCTGAGCGTAAAGCTGGAGAATGAAAAAGGGTTTTTCGAGAAGATAGTAAATACTATAAACAACATGGTCGAAAACCTGCGGTCTATAACAGGAAAGGTCGAAAAAACCACGGATTCTATATTAAGCCTTTCGGAAAATTTTTCCGCTTCCACCCAGCAGATAAACGCCTCTTCAGAGGAAATATCATCGACAGTACAGCAGATAGCAAGGGGAGTGGAGCAGCAGGCTGAACGGACCGTGGAAACGTCAAGGATAATGGAAAACATGTCCTCGTCCATACAGGCTGTGGCGCAGAAGTCGGAAGACGTGGTCGGCGCGGCGAATGAGGCGAAAAACGCGACGGATAACGGGATGAAAGCAGTCAAAGAAACAGTGGAGAAAATGGACGACATAGAGGCCGTTACAAACCAGGCTAAGGATTCCATACTCGAGCTCAGGGAACAGTCAGAAAAAATAGAGGAAATAGTCAGTATAATAACGGATATCGCGGACGAAACAAACCTTCTGGCTTTAAATGCCGCGATAGAGGCCGCGAGGGCCGGCGAGGCAGGCAGAGGGTTCGCGGTTGTGGCCGACGAGGTCAGAAAACTCGCCGAGGGTTCGGCCAATGCCGCCCGGGAGATCGCGCACCTGGTAGAGGATATAGGGGAAAAGACAAAGGGAGTTGAAAAATCGATTTTAACAGGGGTAAAAGAATCAGGGGAAGGCAAAAAAGTGGCGAACCAGAGCGGCACGGCCCTTACGGAAATAAGCGCTGTCGTAAGGAAAGTCGTAACACTGGCAAACGAAATTTCCGAACTGACTAAAGCGCAGGCGCGGGATACTGACAAGGTGGTCAGGGCCGTAGAGGAGATAGCTGCCGTGGCTGAGCAAACAGCGGCCGGGACAGAAGAGGCTTCCGCCTCGACGCAGGAGCAGACCGCTTCGATGCAGGAAATCGCCGCGCAGGCGCAGGAGCTCGCGCTTACCGCCGAACAACTGAAGGAAATAATGAATAAATTCAGGCTGGAGTAAAAATGGAAAGGAAAATGGTGGGGTTCAAGCTTAGAGAGGAGTATTTTGCCTTTGATATAATGAGTGTCATTGAAATTATCAGGCCGAAGGAAATCACAGAGGTGCCTACCGCGCCGGCTTTTATAGAAGGCGTGATAAATTTGAGGGGAAAAATTATACCGATAATAGACCTGAGGAAAAGGTTCAGCCTGGAGGCAGCGGGGGGCGGGAAAAAGAGCAGAATTATTATAATAGACCTGGGTGACAGGCAGTACGTGGGTGTTATTGTCGACGAGGTGACAAAAGTTATTAACGTAAACGACGAAAATGTAATGCCTCCTCCGGCTACCATGGCCGGTTCCGGGGGGAAATATATAGAAGCGGTGGCCAGGATAGGCGAGACGATAATAGTTATGCTGGATATAGGCAGGATATTTTCCGAGACGGAACAGATAGATTTAAACGAAATATCAAAAGCAGCCGGAGGGCAAATTGAGTAAAGTTTTAATAGTGGACGACACAAAATTCATGAGGAAAATTCTCAAGAATATACTGAAAAAAAGGGACATAGAAATCGCGGGGGAAGCTGCAAACGGGAAGGACGCGGTGGAAAAGTACAATGAATTAAAACCCGACCTTGTTACCATGGATATTATAATGCCGGAAATGAACGGGATTGAGGCCGTAAAAAAAATAATGGCCGCGGATTCAGACGCCAGGATTTTGATGTGCAGCGCCATGGGCCAGCAGGCCCTTGTTATAGAGGCTATACAGGCCGGGGCAAAGGATTTTGTCATAAAGCCTTTTCAGCCGACGAGGGTGCTGGAAGCCGTGGACAGGACACTCCGGGGGAGTTAATTTAATGCCGAAAATAAGAGTTCTTGTTGTCGATGATTCCGCTTTTATGCGGAAGATAATATCACAAATACTCGGCGAGGACAGCGGTATAGAAGTGGCAGGCACAGCGAGGGACGGGAAAGACGCGCTGAAAAAAATAAATGAGCTTAATCCTGACGTTATAACCCTCGATGTGGAGATGCCCGGGCTCGGGGGGCTGGAAACCCTTGGGTATATTATGAGCGAAAAACCCACCCCGGTTATAATGCTTTCCGCCTATACGCCCGGGGGCGCGGAAATAACACTGCGGGCGCTGGAGTACGGAGCGGTGGATTTTGTATGCAAGCCTTCGGGGGAAATATCGCTCGATATAAAAAAAGTACAAAAAGAGCTTCTCGAAAAAGTCAAAGCCGCGAAAAAAACAGACCTTTCAAACCTTAAATTTATAACACCGGACAGTTTGAGTGTCGAGGCGCCAAAAAAGGAAAAAGGCCTAAAAAGTAAGGTGCTTGTGATAATCGCCGCGTCCACAGGAGGGCCGCGGGCGCTTACGGAGGTCGTGCCGAAACTGCGGAGGAATATTCCGGCTTCATTCCTTGTGGTGCAGCATATGTCCGGCGGGTTTACAAAAACCCTGTCAGAAAGGCTCGACAGGCAGTCGTTGTTAAAGGTCAAAGAGGCGGAAAACGGTGAAATTATAGAGGCGGGAAATGTTTATGTAGCGCCCGGTAATTACCATATGGAAATAAATTCCGCGGATAAAGGCAGGCACTGCTTAATACTGAACAGGAAACCTTCGAGGCTCGGCGTGAGGCCGTGCGCGGATATTACGGTTTTTTCAGCCGTGGAAAAGTTCAGGGGCAAAATAATAGAAGTTGTGCTTACGGGTATGGGAAGGGACGGGGCCGAAAGCTCCCTCGCTGTCAGCGGAAAAAAAGGCACGGTAATAGCCCAGGACGAGGGGTCCTGCGTAATATACGGTATGCCAAAAGCGGTTTTTGAAAAAGGGAAAGCGGATATTGTTAAGCCGCTGGGAGAAATACCGGACGCGATAATGAAGGAAATAGAAATCGCCGCGGAGAAGGTAAAATGAACACGGATAATTACAAAGAAATTTTTTTGGAAGAGGCTGAAGAAAATGTCAGCGCCATGAACAACGCGCTGCTCGATTTTGAGAAAAACACAGGGGACCTGAGCCCGGTCAACGAGCTGTTCAGGTCGGCTCATACGCTTAAGGGCATGGCCGCGACCATGGGGTATGACAGGATGGCCGGTTTTACGCACGTTCTGGAAGAGGCACTGGACGGCATAAGGGAGGGGAGCATAAGGCCGGAAAAGGAAATTATTGATATTTTATTCAGATCCGTGGATGTTATAGAACTTTTCCTGGCTTCTGTAAAAGAATCCGGGGTTGATTCTTCCGAAAAGTCCCGGGATGTTGAGGAGAAGATAAAAAAGGCGCTGGGAAAGGAAAACGCGGTAAAAGAAGGCAGCCGCGCCGAAACAAAAGAACCGGCCGCGGCGGATGACGCGTCGCTGGAAATAGGCCCCGAGATATTAAAAGAGGCGGAAGATGAAGGCCTTAAGGTTTATGAAGTTAAGGTTGTTATAGCCAAAGGATGCGCTTTTAAGAATGTGCGGGCTTTTATGGTAACGAGGAACCTTTCGGAAAAAGGCGAAATAATAAAGTCAAACCCGGCTTCAAAGGATATAGAAGAGGGCAATTTCGATAAATTTTTTTGTTTGGGGTATGTTTCGGAGCTTGACGCGGGTGAAATAAAAAATATTGTAATGAAAATCGCCGAGATAGAGGGCGCTGTTGTCAACGAAATAAAGGAACCGAAAAAAGAAGGGCAAATCGGCGGGGCAAAAGAGGAAAAACTGCCGGAAGAAAAAAAAGAAACCGGGGGCGGCCAAAAAAAAGAAAGTGTTGTTTCTCAAAGCGTAAGGGTCAATATCGAGAAACTCGATTTGTTAATGAACCTGGTGGGCGAGCTCGTGATAAATAAGATAAGGCTGGACCAAATTTCGAAAGAAGATGATAACCGTGAGCTTAAAGAAACGGTTGAGGAATTCGACAGGATAATAGATGAGCTGCAGCTCGAGGTTACGGATGTAAGAATGCTGCCTGTTTCTCATATATTCAACAGGTATCCCAGGATGGTCAGGGACCTCGCGCTGAAAGAAGAAAAAGAAATAGACCTTGAAATCGAAGGGGGCGATATAGAAATAGACAGGACAGTGCTGGAGGAGATACATGAACCGTTGCTTCACCTCATAAGGAATTCTATCGCGCACGGCATAGAAAAACCAAAAAAGAGGGAAATAGGGGGCAAGGTCAGAAAAGGGACCATAAAGCTTTCCGCGCGGAGGGAGAGAAATTCCGTTATTATAGAAGCGGCGGATGACGGAGAGGGTATAGACACCGCGAATGTCAGGAAAAAAGCCCTTGAAAAGGGTATTGTCAAAGAAGAACGCCTCCGCAATATGCCTGATGACGAGGCGGTGAATATAGTGGCCATGCCCGGGTTTTCCACCAAGGAAATGACGGACGGCCTTTCCGGCAGGGGCGTTGGCGTGGACGTGGTTAAAACAAAAGTTGAAAGGTTCGGCGGGATATTTAAGATAGAAAATTTTCCCGGAGAAGGCGTTAAATTCATACTTAAACTTCCTCTCACTCTGGCGATAATACAGTCCCTCCTGGTGGAGGCCGGCGAAAATACATACGCTGTCCCGGTTATACATACCACGGAAACAGTGGAAATACCGTCCGCGGACGTAAAAGTAATGCAGGGAAAGAGGGTGGTTATATTAAGAGAGGATGTAATACCGCTTTTGAGCCTTTCTGAACTTTTGGGTAAAAAGCGGGATGAAAAAAGCCTCATAGAGGCCGTGATAGTAGAGGTGAGGGACAGGCAGATAGCGCTTGAGGTGGACAGGGTACTGGGCCAGCAGGAAATAGCGATAAAGAGCCTCGGGGATTTTTTAAAGTACGCAAAAGGGTTTTCCGGGGTTACCATACTCGGGGACGGCAGGGTCAGCCTTATCCTCGATATACAGGGGCTTCTGGAGAGTGTTAACCTCGAAGAGATAAAAGCGTAAAAAGGAGAGTGAGATGGCTTCAGAACTGATATTGACAGAGGAACAGATAGACGCCCTTACGGAGGTAGGGAACGTAGGAGCCGGCCACGCGGCCACGGCCCTTTCACAGCTTATTAAAAAGAAAGTTATGATAACAGTGCCCGATGTAAGGGTGATAGATATTTCCGAGGTTGAAAACCTGATTGGTGATTCCAACAGCCTTGTGGCGGGTATTGTAATGAACGTACTCGGAGATTTGACTTCAAAAATACTTTTGCTGCTAACAAGGGAAAGCGCGCTGTCGCTCGCCGACATGCTTTTGCAAAAAAAAGTCGGTTCGTCGAAGGTCCTTTCCGAGCACGGCAATTCCGCGATCAAGGAAACGGGAAATATAGTTTCCGGAGCCTACATGAACGCTCTTAACGAGTTTTTGGGGCTTATGCTGCTTCCCTCGGTCCCAAACCTTGTTTTTGACATAGCCGGGGCCATACTGTCTTCGATTTCAGATGGCTTTGAGGGAATGTCGCCGAAAGTTCTTTCGATAGAAACACAGTTTTCCGAGGAAGAGGACAATGTAATAAAAGGATATTTATTGATGATTCCCGACGTACCTTCGGTAGACGTATTATTACAGGCAATAAAGGAGAAATAAAATGTATGTTTTCGCGCTTGACATAGGCACAAGGAAAGTAGCGGGTATAATCGGCCGTGAAAGCGGCGGCAGGGTGGAAAGAATAGACTCTGTTATCCGCGAGCATAAAAAAAGGGCAATGGTAGACGGGCAGATACATTCTGTCGAAGATGTCACCAGGATAGTCATGGAAGTAAAGGAAGAACTGGAAAAAAACAATAATATACGGCTGGATAAAGTAACGACGGCCCTGGCCGGCAGGAGCCTTCATACCGAGACAGTCAATGTGAGCGCGGAAAAAAAAGGTGAGATAACACGCGATGACATAAACGGCCTCGAACTTTCCGGCGTTAAAAAGGCGCTTTCCCGGCTTGCGGAAAAAGACAAGAAAGATTTTTATTGCGTGGGTTACAGCCCTGTTTATTACACCGTCGACGGCGATTCCATAAAGGACCCAGTACAGCAGGAAGCAAAGCGGGAAGCGGGTGCGAGGATAATAGCCACATTCCTGCCAAGGGCCGTGTTTAACAGCATGCTGAAGGTGCTTAAGAACTGTTCGCTCGAGATAGAGGGAATAACCCTGGAGCCGATAGCCGCGCTTTTTGTGACAATACCCGATGATATGAGAATGCTGAACCTCGCCCTGGTAGACGTCGGCGCGGGGACCTCGGATATAGCCATAACCGAAAAAGGAATGATTACCGCCTATGGAATGATTCCCAAGGCCGGGGACGAAATAACCGAGGAGATATGCGGAAATTTTCTCGTGGATTTCAGCGCGGGCGAGGAAATAAAAAGAAATATAAAGGAAGAGGCGGGGTTTGAATACAAAGACATATTCAGCAACCGGGCGTTGTTAAGCTATGAAAAATTTACGGAAGCTGTCTGTGAAAAAGTAAAAGAAATCGCGGAAGAAATCGCGGATGAAATACTTGTTTTAAACGGCAAGCAGCCCCAGGCTGTTGTTATGGTTGGAGGAGGAAGCGGGCTTAAGCTGTTAAAAAAAGAGACAGCCGCGCGGTTGAGCCTGCCGGAAGCGAGGATAGGGACAAGGCTTCCCGGGGACATAAAAAATATAGACGGTCTGCCCCCGGTGCTTAAAGGAGCGGACGGGATAACTCCTGTAGGCATATTGGAGGTCGCTTTATTTAAAAAGGGGATAGGGTTTATAGAGGTTGTTTTAAACGGGGAAAAGGAATATATAATCAACCTTAACAGGGATATAACCGTAAAGGACGTGCTGGCTTCCGGGGGAATGGAGATGCGGAAGCTTTACGGCAGGCCGGGAAGCGCACTTACATTTACATTAAACGGGGAGTTAAAAATACTGCGGGGAGAAAAAGCGGAGCATTCAAAAATATTTATAGGCGGGCAGGAAAAAGATATAGGCGATAAAGTGAAAAACGGGGATAAAATATTTATAACAGAGTCAAAACCCGGCGCTGACGCCGAGGCTCTTATAAAAGATGTCATACCCGAAGATTATTTTATTACCGTCGAAATTAACGGCAAGGCCGAGGTTATTCCGCCTTTTGTAACATTCAGGGGCAAAGAGGTTGCCCTGAACGAGCCGCTGAGGGACAGGGCGGACATAACAATGAGAAAGAACGAAAAATTAAAAGATATAATAGCGGCCGCCGGCCACAGTTTCGGGGCGGCGCGGGAACGGGACATAATTATTACCGTGAACGGGGATCCAAAGGTTTTAAAGCAGAGGAATTACCGGATGAAGTTAAACGGCGCGGACGCGATGCCCGAGTACAGGGTAAAAAACATGGATAAAATAGAATTTTCCAATAAACCGTCTTTTTACAGGATAAGAGATATCATGAAAAAAATGGACGAAAGAAAAATAAAGGTTACAGTAAACGGCAAAGAATATGAAATAGAGAGGCCGGGGCTGAATATAACAATGAACGGGAAAAAAGCCTCGGAAGACGAGTTTATAATAAACGGCGCGGATATTAAGGCTGAGGCCTCGTCCGGCAAACCCCTGCTTTCCTCGGTGTTTAAGGTGCATCCCATAGACGCCGGCGGGATGAAGGGGAGGATGCTCGATATAAAACTAAACGGGGAAAAAGCAGGGTACACCGCCCCGCTTAATGACGGGGATGAGATAAAAATAGATTTTGTGTGATTGTTTTTTTGAGGCTTCAGATTTGGAATCCGGAATCCGCCCCCCCGCTGCATCCCTCCGATGCATGCTTGACAAAAGATTACCTTAAGTGTAAAATTTCTGACTATATTAATATAGAGGGGCCCGTCTTTTGTGCTTTTCGGCGGGAAACGGTGAAAAATGGACACGCGCGAGGCTCTTATCGCCCTTAATATGGTTTCCACAATGGGAAGCGTGCGGCTCAATAAACTTATAGGCAGGTTCGGTTCCCCGGGAAAAATCTTTTCCGCGAATGTAAAAAGCCTGCGCTCAGTCGGGGGCGTGGGGGAGGAAACGGCCCGGCGTGTATTGAATTTTGATTTTTCGCGATGTGAAACGGAAATAAAAGAAGCGCGCGAAAAGGGCATAAAGATAATAACAGTTTACGACAAAGAATACCCGGCAAGGCTGCGTGAGATTTATGATCCCCCGCCGGTAATTTACATTGCGGGTGAACAAATGCCGGAAGCGGATTTAAATATAAGTATAGTGGGCACCAGGGACCCGGATAAATACGGGCCCGCGGCAACGGCGAAAATAATAAAGGAAATGGCTTTAACCGGCTTCAGTTTCAATATTATAAGCGGGCTGGCCAGGGGGATAGACACAATCGCGCATGTAGAAGCCCTGAGAAATTCATTTTTTACGGCGGCAGTGCTCGGATTCGGCATGAATAA
>CAZHOD010000035.1:4588-10590 GCA_964534075.1 uncultured Spirochaetia bacterium | reverse complement strand
CCTTTAACTACCGCAACCTGAAAGGTTGCGCCTACAAAGACCGAAATGCGCCACCGTAACTGAGGCGTTACTAATCTTCCGTTTTTTCACTTCCGTTTTTTTACTTGATTTTAAAAAATTTTTTCTGTAAAATAAATTAAATTTTAGCTTAAGGAGCTTAAAATGAACCCTGATAAGCCGGTTTTGCTTCTTAATTCCACATACGAGCCGCTTACAGTAATCACAGCGAGGCGGGCGATGAAGCTTTTATTTTCAAAAAAGGCCCATACGCTCGAGCAGACAAACATTTTCATGGCTACTGTACGCTCCAGGGTGAGAATACCCTCTGTAATACAAATAATATATTACATCAAAAAGCCCCATACAAAACCCCGTTTCTCCAAAAAATCGGTTTTTATAAGGGATAGCTACCGGTGCCAGTACTGCGGAAAAAACGAGTCAAAGCCGACCATAGACCACATAATCCCCCGCTCGAAAAAAGGCAAAACAAACTGGAACAACGTCGTTACCGCGTGCCACACCTGCAACAATAAAAAAAGCAACAGGACACTGAAAGAATCCGGAATGAAACTCATAAAGAAGCCGGGCGAGCCCAGGTACATGGTTTACTCGTCCATAATCGCCCCTTCGAAAATAAAAAGATGGGAAAAGTGGTTTTTCCCAAAACAGGGTTCGGGAACCCTTACTGCCGTATCATCGGGCTAATCTTCCGGTTGTTTTTTTTGAAAATTTTCAATATGGTAATTAAGACAACTTCCGCTCCCAAACAAAAACCAATTCATATTAACATTAAAAACACACCACAAAAGATTATTTTTTATCTTTGTAGAGTTTTCGGGCGGCCACCCTCTTACGCTAAAGCTTCCACCTCCGCCTTTCAGGCTATGGCGGACAAGTCGGCAGGCAGGCATAGCGTTTTCCCTATAAGCACCTGTTATTCAGCCTCCAAACATCCAACCCTCTGTTTAATTTTCAGTTTTAACCTTTAAACTTCGACATGAAAGGCTGCGGTTACAAATACGTTTTTGTTTTTTCCAAACATCCGGGCTGCCAAATCAGTTTTCTTTCTCATCCAGAAACCCCGACAATATCCCGTATACCATTTTTCCCATGTCCGGGGTATGGTAACCGCCTTCCTGGCAGAAAAGCACCGGCAGGTTTGTCCGCGCTATTTTTCTGCCTATTTCAGTATAATCACGCTTTTTAAGCCTGAAACTGCCGGCTTTTTCGGAATAATGCGTGTCCACACCCGTACTGATTATCAAATACCCGGGGTTAAACTCATACACCGCTTTAATCGCCTTATCCAGGGCCTTAAGGTATGTTTTGCCGCCGGATCCGGGTTTAAGCGGGATATTCAGATTCTTACCATAGCCCAGGCCTTCCCCTTTTTCATCCTCGTACCCCCAGAAATAAGGATAATCATCCCTGCAGTGTATGGAACAGGTAAACACTTCTTTATCCGAATAGAAAAAATCCTGTGTCCCGTTGCCGTGGTGGTAATCAATATCAAGTATCGCTGTTTTCGCGCCTTTTTCCGCGAGTATACCGGCGGCAAGAGCGGCGTTGTTAAAATAACAATAACCGCCGAATACAGACGGCCCGGCGTGGTGCCCCGAGGGCCTGCACAACGCGTACGCGTATTTTTCCTTTTTATCTACAAGCAGGGAAGCCGCTGTCATTGCCGCTTCCGCGGATTTTCTCGCGGCTTCGTAGGTATTGTATGAAACCGGGGTCATGACATCCAGGCAGTAAAAACTCATCCAGTGCTTGTTTTTCCGTAAATCATAAGTGTCGATTTCCCTGTTCGGGAAAATATCAGGGTAAAGATCCGTATTTTTATATTTTTTGCTGCGGGAAATTTTTTTTATGTATTCCGCGTGCTTGTGGGTATTGAGAATGTTTCCCTGAGAAAACCTTTTCGCCCCGCTAAAATCAAACCTTTTGTCTTTTTTAAGCTGTTTTTTTATTGCAGCTATTCTCGAGGGCTGGTCCTTCATAGAGTATTTCTCCCCGCTCATTATATAATACCACCGCGGGTTATAAATATCCTGGTTTTGCGGCTCAACCACCTTCATCAATGTGCCTTCCCTCGTTGAGTATTTCTATTACCCTGCCTTGCGGTATTGCCGGCGCTATACGCCCTTCCCTTCCTTTCATTCCCGAAGATTTGAATATGGCGTTCAGTATTGCCTCTTCGGTTGCTTCTATTGTCGCCTCATAAACATCGGATATATGCGTATCTCCCATGGATTCAACCTCAAGTACTTTTTCCCTTTTTTCATCGTCCACATCCAGGCGGCTTCTGGTACTGAATGCCACAACTATTTCCCCGCTTGTGGAGGCGGCATGGGAGCCGGTCCTGCCAAAACCCAGCGCGGCCCTCTTTGAAACCCGGGTGAGCTGGGTGGAAAGAAGCGGCGCGTCCGTCGCCACCACCGCTATTATCGAACCGTACGAGTTCTGCCTGCGAATCTCATAAGGATAAATTTTATCGAGTTCCCTGCCCACTATAGCGCCGTCCATAGTGAGGTTTTTCATCCTTCCGAAATTCGAAAGCACAAGCACACCAATGGTATATTCCTTCTGCCCGACTTTTATAACACGGGATGAAGAGCCTATCCCTCCGGCAAAATCCATTGTTATCATTCCTGTCCCTGCCCCGACCGAACCCTGCTCAAAGGGGCCATCTTTCGCGTTCTGCACCGCGTCATAAACATTTTTCTCGGTAATCGAAGGTATGCGTATGTCATTAAGAAAAGAATCATCGGTTTCCCCCACAACCGGAAGAACCGCCCGTGTGCCCGCTCCCGCTATGGGGTACTTATCCATCATAAAATCAACCGCTGCCTGATGCACCCTTCCCAGAGAAATTGTATTTGTCAGAAATATCGGGCTCTCCAGCCATCCCCATTCTATTACCTGGTGAAAACCCGCCATTTCCCCTATTCCGTTCAGAACAAAACCACCGGCAGAAAGTTTTTCGTTCATTATATCACCGCCGGCCGGCATTATTACCGTTATACCGGACCGGACGCTCCCTTTTGTCTTACCTCCCGGAAATTCCACATCGTCCCTGTTATTCGTAACCTGCCCGATCTTAACATCTTTAACATCCGTTATGTTATTGTAAAGCCCGGTTTTAAACCGCCCGGTCGTTATTCCCAGTGCCCTCGGGCCGGGCCTTTTTCCCCGGGTAAGCATGTCCACCTTCCCTGTTACCTTCACCTTGTCCACGGCAATACCGTACCTTCTCACAGCCGACCTTATCACAAGCCTTATTACCTCGTCGTAATCCACCCCCTTAACTTTCGCCGCGGTCATGAGCGCGGCCTTCGGATGGAGCGAGGGCAGCGGGTTTAGCTCTATAAAATAAGGCACCCCTTTTCTGTTCATACGTATATCCACCCTTCCGAAATCAGGGCATTCTGTAACTTCCACGACCTTTTCTGTCAGGCTCAATATCATGGATTTTTCCTCGCCGCTGAGTTTCGCCGGGCATATAACCTTTACCGCGCCTTTTGCGGAGCTCTGTTTTGTGTCATAGTCATATATATTGTATTTATTCCCGGTCTTTTCCCTGTTTATATCATACTCGACAATATCGAGGATTTTTCCGGGCGCCGCCTCGAGCACAGGCACTGATATTTCCTTGCCGTCTATGTACTGCTCCGCCAGCATTCCCGAAGGGAACCTTTTGAGCATCCTTCCTATCTTCTCCTTATACTGCTCCTTGTTTTCCGCTATTGAATCCGGGGATATACCCTTGCTCGAACCCTCGGAATTTGGTTTCAGGATAATGGGAAATTCTATTTCAGGAGGAAGTTTCTGTTCCTCGTTTGTGATAACCGCGCCTTTTGGCGTGGTTATTCCGTGTTCCTCTAGTATTATTTTTGAAAGCTGCTTATTTAAATTAATAAAAAGCAGCGACGGGTTGCCGCCGGTATATGGAATATTCATCTGCTCGTATAAACTCGGGTAAAAGGCCTCTCTTGCCTCGCCCTCTGTTCCTTCGGCCACATTAAAAACAAGATCAGGCGAAGCCTCCTCAAGCCGCTTAACAAGGCCGGAGGGCTGTCCTGATGCCTCTATAAGCTCCACCTCGTGCCCTGTTTTTTCAATCGCGCTGAAAATCCTTTCAACATCCTCGCTCTTTAAAAGCTCGGCAGTATCCTCTGTCTCCTCTTTTCTCAGGTTATAAACAAGCGCTGTTTTCATAAAAAGAACCTCCCTTCAATAATATAATACAGTATCGGAAAAATGTTTAAATGATTATTCTTGCGGCGTTATTGACTTTTTTCTGCCCTGCTTTTTCATAAAATTTTGGTGCTTCGCGTTTGCGGGGCGCCCTTATGTATATTTTTTCCGGATTTAAATTCAAAACCCTGTCAAAAGTTCCACGGGGTTAACCGGCACCTCGAACACGTTTATCTGCCAGTGAAGGTGCGGGCCCGTGGACAAACCCGTCGAGCCGACTGTTCCTATTATATCCCCTTTTTTTACTTTCTGCCCCTTTTTTACGTACCTTTTTTTCATATGGTAATAAAAGGAAAATATGCCCCCTCCGTGGTTTATGACCACTGTATTGCCGTGGCCCTCCCCTCCCATCGAGACTGCCACCGTTCCGCTGTTGGACGCCTTTATTTTTGTGCCGGCCGGCGCGGCTATATCGATTCCCTTGTGCATCCATTTAGCGGCGCCGTTATCATATATACGAGTCGTACCAAAAGCCGTTGATTCGCGGGACCCTTTTTCCCCGATCGGCCTGATGAAAGGAAGTTCGTACATTATAGCGGAAAGCTCCTTCTGGGCTCCGTAAATAACCTTATTTTCCCTGCCCAGTATCCTCAGCATCCTTTTAGACATCTGCCCGCCTGTATCCAGGCGCGTGATTTCTCTTTTCAGTTTTTTTATGAGCACCCTTTCCCTCCGGATATGTTCGCTTTTGTCGCCGAGCATGTAGCGGATGACTATATTTTCCCTGCCTGAGGCCCCTACGGGGACCGGCAGCATGGCAAGATAAACATACTCATATTCGCGCCTGTCATAACCGCTCAGAAACGCGGGGTATTTTTTCCCCATAAAGAGGACATCCGCCGCACTTATCTTCTTTTTGTTGCCTATCTTTATCTTGACAAGGCCGCCTTCCTTGACTATGCCGGATTCAAGGTAGGCGTATATGGAGAAACATTTTGGCGCGGATAAAAGCAGCGCGAAAAACAGAACCAAAAATATTTTAAATATTTTCATCGATTTCCGTATTTTAACGAATTTATAATGGTTTTTATTTTTTTGATTTTATTTTTCTTCATATACCGCTCTATCCCCTTCACTATCTTAATAGCCGCCCCGGGATCCCGGAAATTCGCCGTTCCTGCCTGGACAGCGGTTGCTCCCGCTGCCATAAATTCCAGCGCGTCGGCGCTGTTCATTACTCCGCCTGTACCTATAACCGGAATTTTAACCTTCCTGCTGACCTTGTGCACCATGGCAAGGGCAACAGGCTTTATCGCGGGCCCTGAAAGGCCTCCGTATACATTGTTAAGCACCGGCTTTCTTTTGTCAAGGTCGACCGCCATGGCGGTAAGTGTATTGATTACGGAAACCGCGTCCGCCCCGGAGCCCTCGCACACCCGCGCCATTTCTTCTGTGTTCCCGGTATTCGGGGAAAGTTTTACGATTACAGTTCCTTTAAAAACTCTTTTAACTTTTTTTATTATCGCTGCCACGGTTTTTTTGTCGGACGCGAACTGCATCCCGCCTTTTTTTACATTGGGGCAGGAAATATTTATCTCAACTCCCGCCGTGGATGCCCCACCGAGTTTTTCCGCGACAGCCGCGTAATCATCCGGGGTTATCCCGTAAATATTCGCCAGTACAGGGGTTTTGTATTTTTCAAGCATAGGCAGCTTGTCTTTGATAAAACTTTCCACCCCGATGTTCTGCAGCCCTATAGCGTTTATAATACCGCACGAAACCTCAATAAGTCGGGGCGGCTTGTT
>CAZHOD010000035.1:0-4578 GCA_964534075.1 uncultured Spirochaetia bacterium | reverse complement strand
CTTGTTTCCTTTTACAGGTTTTTTTGCCAGGCCTTTCACTATTATCGCGCCCAGTTTACTCAAATCGACGTATTCTTCGAACTCGAGGCCGTAACCAAACGTACCCGACGCGGTCATAACAGGGTTCTTTAGTGTCAAACCTCCTATTTTTACCTTTGTATCGATGCCCGGTTTCATTACGCGTATTCTCCTTTTTAATCACATCTAAGTTCTAAACTCAATCATTTCAAATCTCAATCATTGTTTTTGCATTTCGCATTTCGCTCTTTGCTCTATATTCCTTATATTTTTAAATTTTACTTTGTATTTTTGCTCTTTGCTCTTTGCTTTTTACTTTTTGCTGTTTGCTTTTTTGTTTTTGCCAATCCGCCAATCCGCTTCCCTGTTCTGACTTTAAACTTTGAGTTTTAATTTTTAAGTTTACCTGAAAATAACTTTTTCCAGGTCAAAAACCGGGCCGTCCGCGCACACCCTTTTGTATTCAAACCCGCTGCCTTTTCCTGCTTTTACGGGTATGACGCAGCTTAAACACGCGCCCATGCCGCAGCCCATATAAGCCTCAAAAGAACCGTAAACTTTTATTCCCGCCCCGCATACTTTTCTCACTGCTTTTAACATGGGCTCCGGCCCGCAGGCAAAAACCACACTGTTTTTAACCGATTTTTTCTTCAAAACCTCCGTAACCATACCTTTTTTGCCGCGGGAGCCGTCCTCTGTCGCGAACAGGCATCCTAATTTCCCGAACTTTTCCGGACAAACCAGCTCACTGCCGCAAGCCGCGCCCTGTATGACGGAAAAATCCGCTTTCTTTTTTTTGAGTTCCTTTGCCAGAAAATATACGGCCGCGGCGCCGGTTCCACCGCCCACACGTATTATTTTTTTACCCTCAGCCTTATTCCAA
This sequence comes from uncultured Spirochaetia bacterium, assembly GCA_964534075.1. Lineage (GTDB taxonomy): Bacteria > Oederibacteriota > PGYV01 > PGYV01 > CAYTNY01 > CAZHOD01. The sequence continues at coordinate 3,677 of CAZHOD010000035.1, read as the reverse complement.
AAATCCAGGTAACTGTTTCCGAGCGGGCCCACAAAATCCAGCAGCGCGCCTTTTTTCTTTTTTGAAAGCAGCTCCGTCCCTTTCCCCACAACTTTATATACTATCTCAACAGAATAAGGCGAAGCGTTAAACACGGAAAATGGCCGGCGCAAAAGCGGCTCATAACCTTCGGAAACAAGTATATTTATAAACTGCCCCGGCAGCGGGACAATTTTTCTTTTGAGCCCGGCCCTCATATGAAAGAGGCCGCTGCCTGTTTTTTTGTTAAAAACAACCTTTGCTTTATAAACCAGCGCGTTTCTCCTTTCAGCCCGTGTCACAGGCTCTTATAATACTCCTGCAGGGGCATTATTGTAACCTCTTTTTTCTTTATTGTCTCAATAGCAGTAGCCACTGCCTGCGCCCCCGCGAGCGTCGTGGTAAACGGTACGGACAGCTCTATGGCGTGCCTCCTTATCTCGTAATCATCGCTCCTCGGCCCTTTGCCCACCGGTGTGTTGATTACAAGGTCTATGCGGCCGTCTTTTATGGCGTCAATTATATTCGGCCTGCCTTCGTGCACCTTCTTCACCTTTTCCGCTTTTATCCCCGAACTTAACAGCGCGTTCGCCGTTCCCTCGGTGGCCGTTATTTTGAACCCCATGTCCGCGAACATTTTTGCCACAAATATCATGGCCCTTTTATCCTTGTTTTTTACGCTGATAAAAACGTTCCCTGAAACAGGCAGTTTATTGCCCGCGGCTACCTGCGCCTTGTAAAAAGCAGCGCCGAAATCCCTGTCTATTCCCATTACCTCGCCCGTGGATTTCATTTCCGGCCCCAGAACCGAATCAACAGCCGGGAATTTTGTAAACGGAAATACTGCTTCTTTCACGGCGACATGCGGCAGGTTCAGCCTTTCCTTTACACCGAGCTCCTTCAATTTCTTTCCGGCCATAACTTTTGTCGCTATCTTAGCCCATGAAACCCCGGTTGCCTTCGACACAAAAGGAACGGTACGCGATGCCCTGGGGTTGGCCTCTAAAACATACACAATATCGTTCTTTATCGCGTACTGCACGTTCATGAGCCCTTTTACCTTCAGCTCGATCGCCAGCTTTCGGGTGTGCTCCCTTATCTTATCTATCATATCACCTCGTACTGTATACGGTGGTATAACGCAAGCAGAATCGCCGGAATGTATGCCGGCCTCCTCTATATGCTCCATTATCCCGGCTATCACGACATCCTTCCCGTCGCAGACACAGTCAGCGTCTATTTCCACCGCGTCTTCCAGGAACTTGTCTATGAGTATCGGGTGGTTTTCAGAAACAATAAATGCCTCCCTGGCGAAATTCTCGAACTCCGCCTCGTCGTAGACTATTTCCATTGCCCTTCCTCCGAGGACATAGGAGGGCCTGACAAGGACCGGGAACCCGATCCGTTTTACCGTGGACCTGGCCTGTTTGAGTGAATATGCCGTGCCGTCCTCCGGGTGCGGTATATCGAGTTTTTTCAGTATTTTTCCAAATTTTTTTCTGTCCTCGGCTGTGTCTATGCTCTCCGGCGACGTGCCGATTATTTTAACTTTGTTCTTTTTAAGGCCTTTCGCCAGTTTCAGCGGCGTCTGTCCCCCGAACTGCACCACGAAACCCGCGCCCGGGCCCTCGTTATCGGCTACTGACATGACATCTTCTATGGTAAGCGGCTCAAAATAAAGCTTGTCCGCCGTATCATAATCCGTGCTTACTGTTTCGGGGTTGCAGTTTACCATGGAGACAGTATACCCTTCCTCTTTCAGCGCAAAAACACCATGCACGCAGCAGTAGTCAAACTCGATTCCCTGCCCGATCCTGTTTGGCCCGCCGCCGAGTATGACCGCCTTTTTCCCCTTTACGACGGGGTTCTCGTTTTCCTTTTCATACGCCGAATAAAGGTACGGAACGCGCGCCGGGTACTCTCCCGCGCAGGTATCCGCGTGTTTGTAAACGGGCCGCAGCCCGAACTGTTTCCTTAAAGCCCTCATCTTATCCTCCTTTATTCCAAGCATGTCGGCCAGCTGTATATCCGAAAAACCGTTGTCCTTCGCCTCTTTCAACAGCGGGTACAGGAATTTTTTATTTTTACCTGTTATTTTTTTATTCTTATTTTTCCACTCTCTCACCTTGTTTTCACACACGAGCATTTCCTTGAACTGATTTATGAACCAGGGGTCTATTCCCGTCAGCCGGTATATTTCATCGACGCTCATTTTTTTCTGCAAAGCGTACCTCAGATAATATATCCGCCGGGAATTCGGCCTGTGCAGGTTGTTTTTTATTTCCTCCATCGGGATTGTGTTTATGTCCGGGTCCTTTCCGTCCCCGCCGAACCCGTAGCGCCCTATCTCAAGCGACCTTAACGCCTTTTGTATGGATTCCTTAAACGTCCTTCCTATTGCCATAACCTCACCTATTGCCTTCATCTGTGTGCCCAGCTCGTCTTTTGTTTCCTTGAATTTCTCAAAGGTAAACCTCGCCACCTTTGTCACGCAGTAATCGACTGTCGGTTCGGTGGACGCCGGCGTTGTACCGGTCATGGTATTTTTTACCTCGTCGAGCGTGTACCCGACGGCAAGTTTTGTCGCGACCCGCGCGATGGGAAAACCCGTAGCCTTTGACGCGAGGGCAGAGGAACGCGAGACTCTCGGGTTAAGCTCTATGACAAGCACCCTGCCGTCTTTCGGGTTCACCGCGAACTGGATATTGACCCCGCCGTTCACGCCTATCTCCCTCATAATGTCTACGCCCGCGTCCTTTAAAAGCGCGGACTCCGCTGCCGTAAATGTCTGCGCCGGGGCGACGCAGAACGAATCGCCCGTATGCACGCCCATGGGGTCGCAGTTTTCTATGGTGCATATAAGGATGACATTATCGTTTTTATCCCTCATAAGCTCAAGCTCGTATTCCTTCCAGCCAAGGACGGATTCCTCTAAAAGCACCTTATTTACGGGGGATTCCTTAAGCCCGTTAAATACCTTTTCCCTGAATTCCTGTATATTATAAGCGACCGAACCGCCCGCGCCGCCGAGCGTAAAAGCCGGCCTTATTATAAGGGGAAACCTGAGTTTTTTTGTCGCCGCCAGCGCCTCGTCCATGGAATTTACGTACTCGCTCTCAGGCACATCCAGCCCTATCTTTTTTATGGCGTCCTTAAAAAGGAGCCTGTCCTCGGCCTTGCTTATGGCCCCGTAATCCGCGCCTATAAGCTCGACATTGTATTTGTCCAAAACGCCCTGTTCAGAAAGCTTCGCGCCAAGGTTCAGCCCGCTCTGCCCCCCCATAGTCGGAAGCAGCGCGTCGGGCCTTTCCTTTTTAATTATTTTTTCGGCTGCCTCCGGCGAAACCGGCTCTATATATGTGCGCGCGGCGAATTCCGGGTCTGTCATAATTGTCGCGGGATTGGAATTCACAAGCACCGTCTCGTAACCTTCCTCTTCCAGGGCCCTGCACGCCTGCGTGCCGGAATAATCGAACTCGCAGGCCTGTCCTATTACAATCGGCCCCGATCCTATAATCATTATTTTTTTCAGGTCGTCTCGCTTAGGCACTTATGACACCCCCTTTGTTTTTTTCATATAATCAATGAATTTATTGAAAACATAAGGCGCGTCGTGCGCCCCGGGCCCTGCCTGCGGGTAATACTGCACGCCGAAGGCG
>CAZHOD010000034.1:0-10759 GCA_964534075.1 uncultured Spirochaetia bacterium | reverse complement strand
GGGCTGTTCAGTATCCGGGCTATACGTTCCTGCTCGGGTTTTATTTCAAGTGATTCTTTCAGGTATTTTTTCGCTTTTTTGTTGTTGCCGAGCCGGTTGTGCAAAAGGCCGAGGTTATTTAATGTAGCTATATTTTTCGGGTTGTTTTTATAGGCTTTTTCAAGCCAGGGGAGCGCCTCTTTCAGCTTGTTTTTATAAAGGTGTATTAATCCTATATGAAAATAAGAACGGTCGAGGCCGGGGTTTTTTCCGTGTCTTTTTTAAAGAATCCGAGGGCCTTTTCATGCTGTTCTTTTTTAAGTAGTGTTACCCCTTTGTTATAGTATTCATCGGAAATTTTATTAAGAGCTTTTTGTTTTTCCGCCCGGCGCAAGCGATTCACGGCATTATTATAATAAATGTAGGCGTTGGCGTTTTTCGGGTTAATTTCAGTTACTTTTTTAAACTGCGCGGCGGCCTTTTTCAGCATTCCGAGGCGGCCGTAAAGGCTTCCAAGGTTAAAATTAATGCTTTCGTTACCCGGGTCAAGCTCAAGCGCCTTCAAATAAAGCTCTTCCGCGCGGGCAGGCCCGTTTTCCACCGCGGGGTACGTGGCCATTCTCAGGGCAACATTGCCCAGGACAGGCACAGAGTCATAACCTGTCTCAGCGGCTTTTTCAAGCAGTTCCGGATACAGTTTTTCTTCACCTCTTTCTTTATAGTAACCGGCCAGTTTATAAAGGTAGGTTCCCGCTACCTCCCTTTCCTCGAAGGGGTGGTAAATATCCGCGCCGGTAATCAAGCCTCTCAGTGAATAAACGCGCCAGAAATATGGGCGGGCCTGTACGCCTTTTCCGCCGTCCGCCAGCCGTAAAATATAACCGTTGTTCAGCGCCCGTATGAAATTTGACCCCGGGTCAGCTGTGGAATAAATCGGGGCCATGCCTTCTTTAAAGGCAGTTATTATATTCGCGATAGTTTTTTTTGAGCCGGATTTTTCAATGAGCCGTTCTATGTCCCTGAATATGGTGTTGGTATTATCGAAAATGACGGTATCTTTTCTTTTGCCCCTGACATATTTATAGTAAGCTATCGTGTAAATCTGGTTGTCGCCGCTTGTGAACAGATAAGAATTTTCTTTCATCGGGCCCAGTATGTCTTTCGGGTAGTTGCGGGCCATATAATTATTTGATTTGTTGTTTTTAAAATAATTAACCGAAACCGGCGCTGTCAGCAGGTACAAAAAGACGGTAAGGGAAATAACGGCCGCGGGAACAGGCGATTTTATCGAGAGAAAAAGGTAACGAAAAAACAGGAATATATAAAAGGCCTGTATAATATAGGACGGGATGTAGTACCTGAAAGAAAGGTTGAGGTCCCTGCTGTGGCCGTAAAGAGCCAGTATTATTATGTTGGCGGAAAATAAAAGTAAAAAAAGTATGTTGTATCTGAAGCGTTTTTTAAAGGCCCAGGCGGCCCCGGCAATAAATATCACGAATCCTGCGGAGGTGAATTCCCTGAGGAGGAGGTTTTTTGTATGAGACAAAAACGCGAGAAAGCCGGCGGATGAGCGCGACGCCATTTTATGGGCGTACTGCTGCTGTGTGAAGTAGGATATAAAATCGGATATTGAGCCGAATTCCTGCCACATAATCACAGGGGACGCGGCTGCCCTGATAATTACATAAAGATAAGAGCTTAAACCCGTCAGAAACAGCAGTATTATTCCGGGCAGTTGTTTTTTTACAACAGTATGATTTTTGAAAACAATGTACCCCCATAAAAGCAGGGAAAATACCACAAAGGTTAAATGCAGGCCCGCGCCGGTGCCGGTTATAAAGGCGAGCATATAAAGATGTTTTATGTTTCCCCGGCTGTTTTTAACGAAGGACATAAAAAGATAAAGCGCAAGGGCGCAGAAAAAACCGTTTATTGAGTAAATTCTGGCTATGGTTGACTGGGACCAGAGGGTAAATGAAAAAACAAGAAGCAGTGAAGACATAACAGGGAGCACAATTCCGGTAAAAACCCCGTCTTGTTTATTTATATAGGCCCTGATAGACATAAAGGCAAGCGCGGGGACAGCCGCTCCGAATAAAGCCGATAATAAATTAACTCTGAAAGCGTATGTTGCTGCGGGCAGAAATCCGAAAACTTTTGATAAAAGGAGGTAAATCGGGAATCCCGTCGGGTGGGTTATTGAAAGAGTGTGTGATGCGGCCAGCAGTTCGCCGCTGTCGCCAAAATACACCGAAGGGCAGAGTGTGGTAAGATAAAGGAAAAAGCCCGCGAGAAAAATAAGCGGCGCCGCGATATGGTCAATATATTTATTAAGGTTCATACGGTATGTCGATCCTTTCTATTTCAGTCGCTTTTCCCCCGGGCATCGAGGCGCTTATAAGCACGCCGTTCAGGCGGGCGCCTTCTTTGGCTGTCTCGAAATGTTCCGGCAGGGAAGTGATGAATTTGTTCAAAATTATCTCTTTTTTCACTCCTATAACAGAGTCGTGCGGGCCGGTCATGCCGGCGTCTGTTATATAGGCGGTTCCGTTATCGAAAATCTGGTTATCAGCCGTGGCAATGTGGGTGTGCGTCCCTATAACAGCCGTAACCTTCCCGTCCAGGAAAAACCCCATTGCTTTTTTTTCGGAGGTGGCTTCGGCGTGAAAATCGACTATAATAATGTCCGCTTTGCCTTTTATTTCGCCTAATATTGCTTCCGCGGCCCTAAATGGGCAGTCCACCGGAGGCATGAATATTCTGCCCTGAAGGTTAATTACAGCTATTTTGGCTCCCTTATTTTTAGTTTTATAAATATCGTATCCCCGGCCGGGATTGGAAGGAGGAAAATTAGCCGGGCGCAACAGTTCTTTTTCACTGTCTATAAATGTTAATAGTTCCTTTTTGTCCCATATGTGGTTGCCGGTGGTAAGGACATCGATTCCCGCGGGCATTATTTCGTCAAAGGTTTTGCGTGTCAGGCCGAAGCCGCCGGCCATATTTTCGCCGTTTGCGACAACAAAATCTATTTTTTTCTCCTTGGTCAGGCCGGGGAGCAGGGCTTTTACGGTTTTTCTGCCCGGTTTTCCGTTTATATCCCCTATGAATAAAATGTTAATCATGAATACCTCTTAGTTTTAGGCAACCGGCCATGCAGCCGGAAAGCCGGCTAATTGTTTATTGAGTATGCGGTTATTTAGCGTATTCTATTGCCCTTGTTTCGCGTATTACGGTTACCTTTATCTGCCCCGGGTATTCGAGTTCTTCCTCGATGCGCCCGGCTATATCCCTTGAAAGCTGGTATGCTTTGATGTCGTCAATTGTTTCGTGTTCGACGACTATCCTTATTTCGCGGCCGGCCTGTATGGCGTAGGTTTTTGATACGCCTTCAAAGGCAGAGGCTATTTTTTCGAGATTCTCCAGGCGTTTGATATAATTTTCAAGTGTTTCGCGCCTGGCGCCCGGCCTCGCCGCTGATATGGAATCGGCGGCCTGGACAAGTATGGCTTCTATGGTTTCGGGGCTGACGTCATTGTGATGAGCAGCAATAGCGTGCAGTATTTTTTCTGATTCGCCGTGTTTTTTGGCGGTTTCTACCCCGAGCTGTACGTGCGAGCCTTCCTGCTCATGGTCTATTGCCTTGCCTATGTCATGTAAAAACGCGGATCTTTTGGCGACAGACGGGTCTATGCCGAGTTCCGAAGCAAGTATTGAAGTGATATGGGCCATCTCAATCGAGTGTTTGAGCACGTTTTGTCCGTAACTTGTCCTGTAATGCAGTTTGCCCAGGAGCTTAACAAGTTCGGGATGAATATTGGTTATTCCGACGTCCATACAGGATTGCTCGCCGATGTCCTTTATCTTCGCGTTCATTTCGGTTTTTGTTTTTTCAACAACTTCCTCTATCCTGCCGGGGTGTATCCTTCCGTCGGTAATCAATTTTTCAAGTGAGAGGCGGGCTATTTCCCGGCGAACCGGGTCAAAAGCGGATATGGTGACGGCCTCGGGCGTGTCGTCGATGATAAAATCTACTCCTGTCATGGTTTCCAGTGTTTTTATATTACGGCCCTCGCGTCCGATGATCCTGCCTTTCATATCCTCGTTGGGAAGGGGAACCACAGAGACGCTTATTTCGGAAGTATGATCGGCAGCTATACGCTGGATTGTGGTGGTGAGTATTTCGCGGGCGGCTTTTTCGGCGTTCTCCTTTGCCTCGTCCGCGATTTTTTTTATGGTCGCCATAGAGGAATGTTTGGCGTCCTCGACCATAGAGTTAATCAGCTCGTTTTTTGCCGCTTCGGCCGACAGCCCGGAGATATTTTCGAGCTTTTGGCGCTGTTCCGATATCAGTTTCGAAAGTTCTTCTTCCTGTTTTTTGTTCTTTTTGTCGAGCTCGATAATTTCGGCCCTTTTGGCGGTTATGTCCTTTTCCTTTTTGTCCAGTATTTCAAACTTGTTGTCTATGCTTTCTTCCCTGTTGTGGAGCCTTTTTTCAAGGTTCGCCAGTTCATGCCGCTCTTCCTTGGTCTTCGCGTCAAATTCAGCCTGGGCCCTGAGCATTTTATCCTTAACTTCGAGCTCGGCTTCTTTGATCGTTGTTGACGCTTCTTTTTTGGCGTTTTCCATAAGCTGTGAAGCGTAGTTTTTCGCGTTGGCTATCTGCTGTTCGGCGATGAGTTTGCGCAGGATTACACCCGCGGCCACTCCGATTACAAGTGTGGCGATTAAAGCTATAATCCAGGTAATCATTTTTAAACCTCCTGATCAGAATAATTTTTTATAAAGCCATTATCCCGCGCAGGAGAGAAAAAGAATGGATATTATTTTAACCCTTTTGGCAAATCTATCAAAAAAAGAAAAACCGGGCCAATGCCCGTGATTTTTTGATACTGTGGGTTATTTTGTATATTTTTTAAATGTTTTTTAAACATTTGTCTTCTTTTTCTCCGCCCTGCAGGTTGAATTCCCGGAATGCGGGAGTTATTGATGCCGTTGCGTTTACCCGTATTCCGGCCCTATATCTTTAAATTATAAAAACTAATTTTTCCCCGCTCTGCCGTGAGAAGCGCAAATTTTGGTCCCCGTATGTACAGGTGGGCGCCTCACTACGGTTTCAGGCTTCCCCGTACGGGGCATGCGCGCCGCCGCAGGTTCCGGCACCCTTAATTAAAGTGTTGGGCCAAAATTACGGCTTCCACACGGGCTTCGCAGGGATATCATGCTCTTTTAACTGTTAAGTGCGATTTCTTTTTCCTTCATATATAGTAACATCTAATAACAGCATCGTCAAGTTAAAAAAATTAACGCGGAAAACGCGGAAAAAGGCCTCAAAACAACATTCAGAAGAGTAAAAGCAGCGGGATTTGCCGGGGGGCAACGCGACGCGGCGCTTCTGGCGCGCGCGAACATGGCTGAAAAACACCCGTTTTTATTTTTCCGGGCCATAAACATGGATTTTTGTTTGTTTTCAGGGGATTTTGCCGCGGTTAAGCAGGGTTAAAAATATTTGAAAAAACATTGTTTTGTGATATACTTTAATTCGTTTAAGTTGATGGCAGCGGAACTGCCGGAAAAAATTATTAAGGAGAAAAACAGTATGCGAGGTACCACTATATTATGTGTGCAAAGGGACGGAAAAACAGTCATGGGAGGCGACGGCCAGATAACGCTTGATACTGTTGTAATGAAAAAAACAGCGGTAAAGGTCCGCGTTATAGAAGGTAAAAACAAAGTACTCGCGGGTTTTGCCGGTTCAGTAGCTGATGCCTTTACGCTTTTTGAAAAATTTGAGGAAAAATTAAGGGAGCACAACTGGCAGCTTCAGCGCGCGGCGGTCGAGCTCGCGAAGGACTGGAGGACCGATAAGATTTTACGGCGCCTCGAGGCGCTTATGGTGGTCGCCGACAAAAAGGGAATGTATGTGCTTTCCGGAAACGGCGAGGTAATAGAGCCCGAGGACGGCATAGCTGCCATTGGTTCGGGCGGGTCCTATGCCCTGGCTGCGGCAAGGGCAATGGTAAGGTTTTCGGAAAGGGAGCCCGGGGAAATCGTGGGGGAATCCCTTAAAATCACCTCTGAAATATGTATTTTTACGAATGACAATATAACAATAGAGGAGCTTAAATGAAACCAGAAGAACTGACACCGGCTAAAATAGTCGAAAATCTCGATAAATTCATAGTGGGGCAGAAAGACGCGAAGAAATCGGTCGCAGTCGCTTTGAGAAACAGGATAAGAAGGCAGCGCCTCGCGCCCGGAATGCAGGAGGAGGTCACGCCGAAAAATATACTTATGATAGGCCCTACGGGCGTGGGTAAAACAGAAATAGCAAGAAGGCTGGCGCGTATTGTTGGGGCCCCTTTTCTCAAGGTGGAGGCGTCCAAGTTCACTGAAGTGGGTTATGTCGGCAGGGATGTCGAGTCCATGATCAGGGACCTGGCAAAGATATCGGTGAACATGGTAAGGGAAGAGCACATGAAACAGGTCAGAAAAAAAGCCGAATCGGTCGCGGAGGAGCGGCTGCTCGATATTCTTGTTCCGCCATTGCGGCAGCCCAAAAAAACAATGCTTTCCGAGGAGGAAATAGAAAAACAGAAAAAAGAAAAGGAACGGTTTAAAGAAACAAGGGAAAAAATGAGGGATAAACTCAAAAAGGGGCAGCTGGAGGAAAACCAGGTGGAGATAACAATAAAGGACAGGCCCGCGCCGGTAATGGAGTTCCTTTCCGGCGGAAACATGGACGAAGTAGGGATAAATATACAGGAAATGATGGAGGGTATGGCGCAGGGCGGAAAGACAAAACGCAGGAAGGTGCCGGTAAAAGAGGCCAGGGAAGTGCTGCTGAACGAGGAAATGCAGAAGCTGATAGACATGGACAAGGTATCCAAGGAGGCAATGCTTCGGGCGGAAAACAACGGCATAGTTTTTATAGACGAGATAGATAAAGTCGCCGGCAGGGGGGAAGGTAAAGCAGGGCCGGATGTTTCAAGGGAAGGCGTGCAGAGGGATATTCTTCCCATTGTCGAAGGCACCACGGTAATAACAAGGAACGGGCCGGTAAATACCGACCATATATTGTTTATAGCCGCCGGCGCGTTTCATACATCCAAACCCTCGGATCTTATTCCCGAGCTGCAGGGGCGGTTTCCCATACGTGTCGAGCTTTCAAGCCTCAGCCGGGAGGATTTTGAGAAAATACTCAGGGAGCCGGAAAATTCACTGGTGCGGCAGTATACAGAGCTTTTATCAACGGATGATGTCGAACTGGACATAGACAACGAGGCGGTGGCTGAAATAGCCAGATACGCGTTTGAGGTAAATGAGTCTATGGAAAATATCGGTGCCAGGCGGCTCCATACGATTATAGAAAAACTTCTGGACGTGATACTTTTTGAGGCGCCTTACGGTAAAAAGGAAAAGAAAAAAATAACAAAAGAATACGTGGAAGAAAAACTTAAATCCCTTGTCAGTGACAGGGACCTGAGCAAATATATCCTGTAAATTGTGTTGTCCGGTTCGCGCGGCCGGGGGTTTTCCCGCGCGGAATGAGACGGGAGATGAAAAATGAAGGAAGCCATCAAAAAAGCCGGAGTTCTCATAGAGGCCCTGCCTTATATAAAGGAATTTAAAGATAAGAATTTTGTGATAAAATACGGCGGCAGCGCCATGAAAAAAAAGAAATTCCGGGAATTTTTCATACAGGACATAGCTCTTTTAAGCTATGTCGGGATAAACCCGGTTATTGTCCACGGCGGGGGTGATGATGTCAATGCCCTCGCGGAAAAACTGGGCAAACGGGCCGTATTCGTGGACGGCCACAGGGTGACGGACAGGGAGACGCTCGAGATAGTCGAAAAAGTGCTCGTGGGGAAAATAAACAAAAGGATTGTAAAAGACCTGAAAAAACACGGCCTGGATGTCATGGGGATTTCAGGGAAAGACGTAAATCTGATAATAGCGAGAAAAAAACTTTTAAAAACCCGCGATATAGGTTTTGTGGGCGAGGTAAAAAAAGTCAACGCGGGCATATTAAAAACATTTGAGACAAGCGATGTCATACCGGTTATAGCGCCTGTCGGAAAAGACGAAAAAGGGACCGCCTACAATATAAACGCCGATTCCGTGGCCGGAGAGCTTGCAAAAGCAATAAAAGCAGAAAAGCTTATTTACCTTACGGATACCGACGGCGTCAGGATAAAGGGCAGGACGGCCTCGACGATAAAAGCCGGTTCCATTGCCGGTTATTCGAGGCGGGGTTACATATCCGGGGGCATGCTTCCCAAGCTGGATTCCGCGAGGAAAGCGGTAAAGGCAGGCGTTTCCAAAGTGCATATTATCAACGGCGCGGCGGAACATTCGCTGCTGCTTGAGATTTTTACCAAAAAGGGCATCGGGACAGAAATAATAAAATGACAATAATTATGGAGGAGGGGCGCTTAACGCGCCGTAAAAAATGAAAAGTTACGATAACACTGTCAGCCTTTACAGAGTGAATATAGAGAGGGGAAAGGGAGCCCTGCTTTATGATAAATCAGGCAGGGAATACATAGATTTTCTCGCGGGAGTGGCGGTCAACCTTTTTGGGCACGGCGACAGGGATATAATTAAGGCCGCGCGGGGCCAGATGCAAAAATATATCCACTGCTCGAGGCTTTTTTACAACCCAAACCGGGAAAAACTGGCAAAACAGATAACGGAAAATTCTTTTGGCAGCGCTGTTTATTTTGCGAATTCCGGGGCAGAGGCCTCGGAGGTGGCAATAAAAACCGCGCGTAAATGGGGCAGGCTGAGAAAAAGCGGCGCCTATGAAATAGTTACGATGAAAAAATCTTTCCACGGCAGGACAATAGCCGCTTTGACAGCGACCGGGCAGAAAAAATTCCATAAAAATTTCGGGCCGATGCTTGGCGGATTTAAGTACGCGGAATTCAATAATATAAAAGATTTGGATAAAAAAACAGGAAAGAAAACAGCGGCAATAATGCTGGAGCCCATACAGGCGGAGGGCGGCGTCAATATGCCTGCCCCCGGTTACCTCAAAGAAGCGGCCCGCCTGTGTAAAAAAAAGAATATACTGCTTATAGCTGACGAGGTCCAGTCCGGGCTCGGCCGTACCGGCGAAATTTTCGCGTATAAAGGTTATAAAATACGGCCGGATATTATGACTCTCGGTAAAGGGCTCGGCGGAGGGTTCCCTCTTTCCGCTGTTGTGGTATCCCCGAAAACAGCGGGAGTGCTGGGCGCCGGGGGGCACGGAACGACAATGGGAGGCAACCCCGTGGCGTGCGCCGCGGGCAATGTGGTTTTTAAAAAATTAAAGAAAAAATTTTTCCTTAAACAAATCGAGGAAAAAGGAAAATACCTGATGATCGGGTTAAAATCTTTAAATTCGCCCCTTGTAAAAGAAATCAGGGGAAAAGGGCTCATTGTCGGGGTGCAGGTAAAAACCGAAGCGAAGAAAATTGCCGAAAAGGCGCTTCGCAAAGGGCTTGTGATAAACGCGCCGCAGCCGGATGTAATAAGGATAGTACCCCCGCTGATAATTACAAAGGAACATATCGACAGGGGGATATCTGTTTTAAGCGCGGTTTTTTCAGAAACAGAAAAAGAAAACAAAGCGGGGTAAATTATTCCGAAAGGAGAAAAGGATGATAACAAAACTTTCAAAAAAGGACCTTCTTTCGATTGAGGACTTGGCAAAAGAAGAGATAGAACTTATACTCAATATTTCCGATATGATAAGGACAAAGCACAGGAACAAGGAGCTTTTTGTGCCGCTTCTCGGAAGGGCGCTGGCAATGATTTTCCGCAAGCCGTCCACGAGGACTAGGGTTTCTTTTGAGATGGGGATGTTTCAGCTGGGAGGCGCGGCGCTTTATATGAGCCCGAACGAACTTCAGCTCGGCAGGGGAGAAACAATAGCGGATACAGCCAGGGTGCTTTCGGGTTATGTGAACGGTATTATGATAAGGACATACGACCATAACGAGGTTGTGGAACTTGCCAAACACGCGTCTATCCCTGTTATTAACGGGCTTACGGATTTTTCGCATCCCTGCCAGGTTATTTCGGACCTGTTCACCATAAAAGACAAAAAAAAGGTTTTTAAAGGGCTTACTATAGCCTACGCGGGAGACGGCAACAATGTATGCCATTCATGGCTCTTCGCCGCTCCAAAAATGGAGATGAATATAAATGTGGCGGCGCCGGAAAATTATTCGCCGGGAAAGGGCGTGGTGGAAAAAGCCAAACAACTCGCGGAAAAAGCGGGGACAAAGGTAAATATAACAACGGATGTTTCCGCCGCGGTCGAGGAAGCTGATGTCATTTATACGGATGTATGGGCGAGTATGGGGCAGGAAAAGGGCGCTGAAGAGAGGAAAAAACAGCTTTTGAAATACCAGGTAAACAGGGAACTCGTAAAAAAGGCAAAAAAAGACGCGATAGTAATGCATTGTCTTCCCGCTCACCGAGGTGAGGAAATTACGGATGAAGTAATGGACGGGCCGCAGTCGGTTGTTTTTAAACAGGCGGAAAACAGGCTTCACGCGCAAAAGGGCATACTTGCCCTTTTGCTTGGCAAGTAAAGGAGGGAACAGATGAGGAAAAATAAGAAAATTAAAAAGGCGGTGCTCGCGTATTCGGGCGGGCTGGATACTTCGGTTATAGTGCCGTGGCTGAGAGAGAATTACGGGTGCGAAGTTATAGCTTGTGTGGTGGACGTGGGGCAAAAGGATAATTTCGCCAAAACAAAGGCAAAAGCAATAAAAAGCGGGGCTGT
>CAZHOD010000033.1:0-10767 GCA_964534075.1 uncultured Spirochaetia bacterium | reverse complement strand
CGACGCCTTTCATAGGTTCCTCCTTAATTTTAAAAACGCAGAACATATATTACCATAAAAATATTATTTTAAAAGGAAAAAATACGTTTTGCCGGCAGGCCGAAAATAAAGGGGGCGCGCGAAAGCGCGCGCCCGGCCGCTTTTGCCCGCCCCGCCACCGCCCCGCCCGGGTTATGTTGACAAGGGCGGTAAACTGTTATAATATATATTTTACGAAATAAAGCGCGAAGGCTGGAGGCCTGTTTTATGAAAAATCTTTACATTGCAACAGTGCTGATTTTTATGGTTCCCGCTGTTTCTTTTGCCGGCGATTTGTATAAGATAGGAGTGCTCGGCAACACAAAAAGTTCAATAGCTGTGGCAGCTTATAATACGGCGCAAATGCTGGCGGATGCGGATGAGAATACGGCGAATTCTTCTGAATTTAAGGCGGTTTTTTTCGATGAAACCGAGGAGAGCGTAAAAGACAAAATAAAAAACGAGGACGGGCTTGTTGCGGTCATAGGGTGTTTTTCAGCAGGGCATATGGAAATAGTTAATGAGGCAAAAGAAATTATTTTTATTTCCCTGTGTTCCCGCTGCCCTGAATTTATTGAAAAAGAAAATACTTTCAGGATAACAGCTTCCGAACAGCAGCTCGCCCGGATTCAGGCCCGTATAGATTATTCTGTTTTTGGGCACAGGACATTCGGCGTGGTGTACAGCGCCGGAAAAGAAAAGTATAAATATATGGCGGAAGCTTACGCGGATACTTTGAAAAACAACAGGGGCGTTCTGATTCAGTTTAAAGAGGCCGCGCCTGAAAGGAAGGATTTTTCGAATATTATTATGTACCTGAGGGATAAAAAAACGAAAGTAATATATTTTGCAGGCCCTTATAAGCAGGCGGCTTATTTCGCGAAGCAGTCCCGTAAAATGAACAGCGGCGCGGTTTTTACCTCGACCGCGGAAATTTATAACAGCGGGTTTTCCCGGAGGGCCGGGAGAGGCGCGCAGGGTTCCGAATTTGTCACAAAACTTCCGCCTTCGATATGGAGAATAAAAGGATTTAAGGATTTTTTAAGGAAATATAACAGAAAATACAGGACAACAAGCCTTTATATGCCCTATGCCTATGACGCGGTGTCCCTTGTTATTGACGCCGTTAAAAATGGAGGCCCTGAAGAAGCGGCCGGATTTTTAAAACAGGCTGAGTACAAAGGCGTTTCAGGGCGCGTGGTTTTCGGCGAAAAAGGGAAAAACATTGACCCGGAATTTTATTTTTACGTCATAAGAGGCAATGAGTTTCTATACAGGAAGTTCATGAGCAGGGAAAAAAGGCTGTATGAACAGTCTGTTTTTTAAAGGAGTTTGAAGTATGGCAAAAAGGCTTGGCGACCTGCTGCTTGAGGAGAACCTTGTAACAAAAGAGCAGGTGGAAAAGGCAATAGAGGAACAGCAGAAAAGCGGTGAACCGCTGGGCAGGATTCTCGTGAGGATGGGGTTTATTACGGAAGAGGCGCTTTATTATTTTCTTGCCATTCAATTTGGCGTCGAATACGTGGATCTCGAGAACACCGAGATTTCCGAAGATGCCGCGAAAGTCATAAAAAAGGAGACGGCGGAGGAATTCGGTGTTATTCCCATAGAGGCAAATGATGAAAAAATTACTCTCGCAACGTCCGAACCCGATGAGCACCTTGTTACGAAAATAAAGGAAAAAGGCGGCATTCCCCTTGACAGGGAAGTCGGTTTTGTAATCTGTTCGGAAACCTCGATAAAAAACGCGCTCAGCCAGCATTACGGTGTTGCCGAAAAAATGGAGATGGACGAGGGCCTGAAGGAAATGTTCAGCGGTGAAGCTGAAACCGGGCAGGAAGAAGAGGAAGAACTCTCCGGAGAAGAGTCGGTAAACGAAGAATCCGCCCCGGTCATAAAAATCACCAATGCCCTTATATCCGAAGCGGTAAAAAAAGGCGCGTCCGATATTCATTTCAACGCGTTTCCAAAAAATATGATCGTGAGGTACAGGGTAGACGGAGTGCTTCAGGCGCAAAAATCACCGCCGAGGCGCTACAGGAACGCGATAGTTTCCAGAATAAAGGTTATGTCAAAAATGGATATAATGGAAAAGAGGGCGGCACAGGACGGAAGGATAAAAATAAAGGTTTTAAATAAAGTTATAGATTTACGTGTGTCGGTCCTGCCCACTATATACGGTGAAAATGTGGTTATGCGTATCCTTGACCAGTCGAGCCTTATGCTGGATCTGGCAAAGCTGGGTTTTGAGCCCGAGGAACTCGAAACTTACAAGGACGCTATACAGTCGCCTTACGGGCTGATACTTCATACAGGGCCCACGGGTTCGGGAAAAACAACCACGCTTTATTCGGCCCTTTCCACGGTAAATGACGTGTCGAGAAATATAATGACCCTCGAGGACCCCGTAGAATATCAGCTTCCGGGTATTATACAGTTCCAGATGAACCCGGATATTGGTTTTAATTTTGCCGGCGCCTTAAGGTCTGTTCTCAGGCAGGATCCAAATATTATGATGGTCGGTGAGATAAGGGACAAAGAGACCGCGGACATAGCCATAAAAGCGGCGCTGACCGGGCACCTTCTTTTTTCGACCCTTCATACCAATGATTCACCTTCGACCATAATGAGGCTGATCGATATGGGGGTGGACCCTATTTACGTTGGTTCCGCGGTAAGGATAATAATAGCCCAGCGGCTTATGAGAAAAGTATGCGGCAAATGCGCCAAACCCTATACGCCTACGGATGACGAGATACAAAAATCCAGGATAACCGAGGAAGAATTAAAGGACGCGAAATTCATGAAAGGAGAGGGGTGTAACACCTGTTCGGGATCCGGATATAAAGGAAGGCAGGCGATATACGAAATAATGCCGATGACACAGGAACTGGCGGACCTTGTTTTTGACGAGGCGGATTTAAATGAAATAAAAAAACAGGCGTCAAAGGACGGTATGAGGACGCTCAGACAGATGGCGAACGAAAAATGGAGGAATGGGATAACTACCGTGGACGAGGTCATAAGGGTGACTTCGGAAGGAGACTGATATTAACTGTAAACTGCAAACTGAAAACAGGAAGCTGCAAATTGCAAACAGTAACATGGGAAAGACAGGCTTAAAACCGAAAAACAAGTATTTAAAAACAAAAATACGGGTTGAAACAAGTTTGAAAAGGAGCTGCTGCTGATGTACGAACAAAAAAAGCTCGGCGAGATACTTCTTGAAGAGGGCATGATTACAGAGGAACAGCTTGAGACGGCTGTAGCTGAACAGCAGAAAACCAGCGAATCGCTCGGGTTTGTGCTGGTTAAACTTGGTTATATTACCGAGGATGTCCTTTACCATTTCCTTGCTATGCAGGTAGGGACAAGGTTCGTCGATGTCGGCATAATACATATAGAAGAGGAAGTTGTGAACCTGATAAACGCGGATATAGCTAAAAAATACCATGTCATACCCATAGAAAAAAAACCGGATAAAATAATTTTTGCTACATCAAACCCCCTCGATCCCGCCCTGCAGAACAACCTGAAATTTGACCTGACGCTGGACAGGGATTATGACATAAACCTGGTGGTGACCACAGAGGGCGCGCTGAACGCGGCTATTGAAAAGTATTACCAGGAAAAAAGCGAAAGCCTGGAGGACGCTCTCCAGAACATAGAGGGAGAGGAATTAGATATAGAAATAGTGGAAGAAATGAAGGCAAAGGAAGAGGAAGAAGAAGAGGACATAGAAGGCGCTGACAGCCCTGTTGTAAAATACGTTAATTATTTAATAGAGGACGCGGTGGAAAAAAGGGCCTCGGATATACATATAAACCCGTATGAGAAAAAGATTGTGTTAAGGTACAGGATAGACGGCGCGCTCGTGGAAATGCCCCCGCCCAAAATACAGTTTAAAAAAGCCCTCACATCCAGGCTCAAACTTATCTCGGGTATGAATATTATAGAAAAAAGGCTGCCGCAGGACGGGAGGATAAGATTCAAACTCACTAACGGCAATCAAATCGACCTGCGTGCGTCATCCGTGCCGTGTGTA
Source organism: uncultured Spirochaetia bacterium (assembly GCA_964534075.1). GTDB lineage: Bacteria > Oederibacteriota > PGYV01 > PGYV01 > CAYTNY01 > CAZHOD01. The sequence goes on along the minus strand of CAZHOD010000033.1, from coordinate 6,704 downwards.
TGGGGCGAGAATATAGTAATGCGTGTTATTGACCAGGAAGCGCAAAGCCTCGAGCTTAAGGACCTGGGGTTTATGCCGGAGCAGCAGAAAGCTGTTGAAAAAAGCCTGGAGACGCCGTATGGCATGGTGCTTTTTACCGGCCCCACGGCGTGCGGAAAGACAACAACCGTTTACGGCGCGATGACCCATATTAACGACCCTCACGCGAATATACTTACTGTAGAGGACCCTGTAGAGTACAGGCTTCCTCACATAATTCAGATTCAGGTAAACCCAAAAGCGGACCTGACATTCGCCAATGTTTTAAGGGCGTTTTTGAGGCAGGACCCCGATATTATGCTTGTAGGTGAAATAAGGGATGAAGAGACAGCTTCCATAGCGGTAAAAGCAGCGCTTACCGGCCACCTTGTGCTTTCCACGCTTCACACAAACGACGCTCCGACAACAATAACAAGGCTCATCGATATGGGGATAGACCCTGTTTACGTGGGATCCTCAGTGCTTGTGGCGGCGTCACAGAGGCTTGTCCGGAGGGTGTGCAGCCAGTGTAAGGAAAAGGTTAAGGAACTTGACTTTGTAAAGGCGAAAAAATGGGGGATTCCGCCCGAAGTTCTCGAGGGGGGTGAGTTTTATGAAGGCGCGGGATGCCCGCATTGCCATTATACGGGTTACAGGGGCAGGATCGCGGTTTACGAGGTGCTGCCGGTAACTACGGGAATCAGGGAAGTTATTTTTCAAAAGGGGAATCTGAACGTACTTAAAAGGCAGGCGTGGAAAGAAGGTATGGTTACAATAAGGGAGGCGGCTATACAGAAGTTAAAAGAGGGAGTGACCACACTCGATGAAGTTATAAGGGAAACATTACAGGATAAGCCGCTTGAAGAATTTCTGAAAACGCCACAAAAATAAAAGGAGACTGAAATGACCGAAGACAACATGTACAGAACCGCTAAAAATTTTTTTCAGGTTTTTGAGCCCAAGAGTGAGATAATAACAGGGGTAAAAGTACCCGGCAGTGTACAGGTGCTGGGTGAGGCCCCGGATTTCAATAGAGGCAGGGTGATTTCCGCGAATTTGAACAAAGACGCCGTTATAATGGCGCAGAAAAGGAGGGACGGCGACAGGGCGGTTCAGTTCTACGCCAAAAAGTACGACGAAAAAATAAGACTGTCGCTTAATGAACCCCAGTCAAATGAGGAGTACGGATGGGCCAATTTTATTTCCAGTACGCTTTTTATGCTCGAAGGTACGTCAAAAAAGGTAAACGGTATGAATGTATTTATAGATAATATGATACCCGACCTTTTTGACGCTAATTCCATAGAAGCCCTCGAGGTGGGCGCGGCCCAAATAGCGTCGCGGTTTTCGGACTGGGAGCTTGAGGCCGCCGATATCGCTCATATATGCGCCGAGGGTGAGAAAAATTTTACGGGAAGGAAAAAAAGTTTTGTAAAATACCTTCCTCTTATTTACGGTAAAAAAGGAACGCTGGCTTATTATGACGTAGCGGCGATGAAGGAAGAAACAATGGAGGCGGACCTTGACGGCCATGTTTTTATGATTTTAAGCTCCGGCCTTAAAAAAAAGCAGCTGGAAGCAAAAAAGAAAGCCATAACCGAAGAGGTTAAGGAGTCTATCGATATAATGAGGAAGAACGGGGCCGGGTTTGAGACCCTGGACGCGCTTAGCCCGGAGGAATTCGATGAGTACAGGAGTAAGTTGTCGATAAGCCAGAGGAGAAGGTGCGCGTTTTTTATTTCCGAAAACGAACGGGCTGACGCGGCGAAAAACGCCCTGCTTAAAAAGGATTTCCGGGCTTTCGCGGATGTTATAAATGATTCACAGAAAAATATCAAAAACAGGCTTGAACTGGTGGAGGGCGAGAACGAAATATTAATCGATATGATACAGGATATGGATGAAGTAAAGGCGGTAAGGATGCTGAATATGGGCCTGGACGGGTCTGTTATACTGCTCGTGGAAAAGGACAAAAGGCAGGCGGTAGAGGCGAGGATAAAAAAAATATTTCTCACCAGGACAGGGCTGGAGCTTTCCTCCGAGGTATTTGACCTTAATAACGAGACAGAGGAGCTTAGTATAAACGTTTCCGACTTTAAAAAATGAAGATAAAATTTCTGACCTACGGATGTAAGGCCAACCAATATGAAACCGAGGTTATAAGGCAGAATATAGGAAGTGAAGATAGAGAAAGCCGGGGCGGGCCCGAAACTTATATCATAAATTCCTGTACTGTTACCGCGAAGATAGATTCCGAAATAAGAAAAAAAATCAGAAATCTGAAAAAAAGAGGAAAAAAAGTTATCTTGACAGGGTGCCTTACGGGCCGTAAGGGCGCTTCTGAAATAACTTCTCTTGCCGACGCTGTCATAGGCAACAGGGATAAGTTCGATTTTTCGAAATACCTCCTTCCTTTTACCCGCGGGGAAGCCGGTGAATTCCTGCTGAAAAAATTTACCGGCAGGACAAGGGCGTTTGTAAAGGTTCAGGGCGGATGTGACAGGTACTGTTCATACTGCGTTGTGCCTTTTGTGAGGGGGAATGTTTTGAAAAGCAGGCCGGTTGATGAGGCGGCGCGGGAAATCAGCCTGCTGGCGGATAACGGTTACAAAGAAATCGTAATAACAGGGGTGAACCTGGGGCTTTACGGAAAAGAAAAAGGGGACAGAGGCGGGCTGTTAAAATTGCTTAAAAAGGCGGCGGCCCTAAAGCGTGAATTCAGGCTGCGCCTGAGTTCCATAGGCCCGGCCGAACTTCATAACGATATTATTGATTTCGCCGCCGGAAGCGGCGGTAAAATATGCCCGCATTTTCATATGTCTTTGCAGAGCGCGGACCCTGTAATGCTTAAAAAGATGAACAGAAATTATACTCCGGATAAATTCGAAAAAAAAGCGGCTTACATAACCTCGGAAATTAAAGGGGCCGGACTGACAACGGACGTTATTGCCGGATTCCCGGGTGAGGGTGATAAAGAATTCAGGAACACCCTGGAGGCAATAAAAAGCCTGCCTTTATCGCGGCTTCATGTTTTTCCTTATTCAGGCAGGCCGGGAACGGCCGCCGCGGCCATGGAAAACAAGGTGCCGGAAACAGTAAAAAAAGAAAGGGTTAAAGAGCTGATTAAGCTCGGCCGGGAAAAGGAAAAGGAATTTATAAACAGAAACGCGGGGGAAGAGAGGGTGATGCTTGTGCAGGAAGGTGATAAAGGCGGGAGGCTTTACGGTTACACGGAAAATTATATTTATACTTCCATAAAAAGCGTTAAAGGTGTTGAAAATAAATTTTTAAGGGTTAAAATATTAAAGGCAGGGAAAAAAGAGGCGGAGGCAGAGATTGCTTCGTTCGTCACATAAAAATAAATAAGGAGGGATTATGGATTGTTTGTTTTGTAAAATGGTGAAAGGCGAAATTGACACAAAAAAAGTTTACGAGGATGAAAAAATATTAGCGTTTGAGGATATAAGCCCGCAGGCGCCGGTGCACATATTGATAATACCGAAAAAACATTTCGCCTCGCTTAATGAGATGGAAGAAGGGGACAAAGAGCTTGTCGGGCACATGTTTTATATTGCCGCGAAAATAGCCGGGGAAAAAGATATAGCAGAAAGCGGTTACAGGACCGTATTTAACACAAATAAAGGCGCAGGCCAGGCTGTGTTTCACCTTCATATGCACCTTCTCGGGGGGAGGCAGTTTTCCTGGCCCCCGGGCTGATGAGCCCGGTAAAACTAAATCCATCAACCCGGCAGCGGAACAGGCGGATTAAGGGAGGATGAAATTCCGCCGGTATTATAAATACAAAAATGGCCACTGCGTGCCGGCTGTTAAAAAAAATTAAGGAGAAGCTATGCCAGTTGAACCCAAGTGCCCGGTATTCGGGAAATGCGGTGGGTGCGCTTACCAGGACAAGGAATATTCCCTGCAGCTCGAAATCAAAAAAAAGGAAGCCGGGGAAAGTTTTCGCGGGTTCGGCCTGAAAGCACCCCCGGCCGTGAAAATGTTTTTCAAACAGCCGTATTATTACAGGAACAGGATGGATTTTGTATTTTCAGAGGAAGGGCCGGGTTTCAGGGAAAAAGGCAGATTCAATTCGATAGTCAATTTCGAAAAATGCCATATATCCAACACGGGGATAAACTACGCGCTTTCAAAGGTTGTTGAATGGTACAAAAAAAGGAAAGAAAAAATAAGCGTTTTTGACGTGGAAGAAAACAAAGGAACGCTCAGGTATTCTGTTATAAGGAGTTCTTTTTTCTCAAAACAGACATCTGTTACTTTTATATTAAATAAGGACTCGGAGGAAATTGAAAAACACAGGGTTTTAATACAGGAGTTCGCCTCGGAAAATAAAAATTTTAATGTGCTTGCGGGCTATGTGAAACGCAATACAGACGTTTCTGCCACAAATGAATACGAGGTCGTGAGCGGTAATGATTATATATATGAAGACCTCGGTGAGCGCCGTTTTTATTACCACACTCAGGGTTTTTTCCAGAATAATTCCCCGGTGATGATGGACCTGGTTTTTTATATTTCGGGGCTGATTGACGGCCAATACGATAACCTGGTGGACCTTTACGGCGGGGTGGGTACTTTCGGGATTTTCTTCGCGAAAACCGCCAAAGAGGTTTTTATAATAGACAATGACAGGAATTCGTTTGCCTGCGCGAAAAGGAATATAAATGAAAATAAAAATGATAACGCGACTGCTTATCATATAGACGCGAAGACTTTGGATGAATTCGGGGAGGACTTTGCCGGAAAGAGGAATATTTTTATACTTGACCCGCCCAGGGCCGGGCTGCATAAAAAAACGGTTAAGTTCATTAAAAAAATAAGGCCGGAAAAAATTATTTATGTTTCATGCAATCCGCGCCAGCTCGCGCAGGACATAAAAAAGCTTACCCCTGTTTACGAAACCGGGGAATACGCTATGTTCGACATGTTCCCGCAGACAAGGCATGTTGAGTCTGTGATGGAGATGAAATTAATAAAAGGAGGAAAAGATGGGTTTGATTAATAACTGGAAATCAGCGCTTGACACCGGAAATATACCCGAAGGCGTAAAAATGGATTTTGTGAGCAAGTGGCTTGTCGCGGCCCGGGCGTGTGTTTTTTCCATGACAATAACATCCGTTCTTGTAGGTGCTCTTATTGCTTTAAGCCACGGGGCATATGATATAGGGGCGACAGCGCTTGTCCTTATCGCGCTTGTTTTGGCGCACGCGTCAAATAACCTTATAAATGATTATTTTGACTATAAACAGGGGACGGACACGGCTGATTACCAGAGGGTGCAGTATTCGCCGCACCCCATAGCCGGAGGGCTTATGAGCGAAAAGGCGCTTCTTTCGGCGTTTTTCCTGTTCGGTATAATAGAGCTTGGTATAGCCGTATATTTTACCCTCACCGTCGGGATATGGGCCATTGTGTTCGCTGCAGCCGGTTTTTTACTGAGTGTATTTTATGTTGCCCCGCCTCTTAAACTCAAATACAGGGGGGCCGGAGAGCTCGCGATATTTATAATATGGGGGCCGCTTATAACAGTGGGAACATATTATGTAATAACCGGCAGTATGGGGCCGGTTGCGTGGTTGGTTTCCATACCCTACGGTCTCGTTGTTATGAACGTGCTTTTGGGAAAACACCTGGATAAATATGAAAAAGACCGGGAAAAAGGCGTAAAAACACTGCCGGTATTGCTCGGGTGGAAAAGGGCGGCCGCGTTTACGAAATTCAATTCAGCCTTGTTTTTTATCGTGGTTGTTTTGCTTGTTTTTTTTAAGGTTATAACCCCGCTCGCTCTTTTGTGCTTTTTCGCCGCGGGAAGGTTCGGAAAATTCATAAATATTATCTCAAATCCAAAACCAATAAAAAAACCCGAAGGGTTCCCGGGCATATGGCCCTTGTGGTATGTGGTGTGGGCGTTCTGGTTCAATAAAATGGCAGGCGGGCTTTTTATAGCCGGCCTCGCGCTCGGCGCCCTGCCGTGGGATATTATCCTGGAAAAGGCGGGAGGTTTTTTGAAATGAACGCGGTGAAATTTTACCCGGAGTTGGTGTATGGTTGAGAAGAATTTGTCAGGCGGGGAGGTTAAGAGCGGGTTTAGGAGTGTCATATATAAAATAACCGCTATGGCCGCCATCCTGATGTTTTTTTATATTCTGTACCTTGCCGCTTTGATAAAAGATTACCCAAAGATGAAAAAGGAAATAAACACGTTTCATGATGTTGTTGCAGGGGAGAGCTCCGGCCCGGCTGAGTTTGAGGTAAAAAACAATAAAAAAACAGGGATAGAAAATTTTATGGTTTCCGGGGAGGGTGTAAAGGAAAAAATCGAAAAGATTAAGGAGTATAAAAAGCTTTTGAGCAACAGGAATATGGAAATTGCCGGTTTTATATCCGGGTTGAAAAGCGGGGGCAACAAAGTAAAAGAAGAAGAGGAACGCCTGAAAAAAATGATAGATGATATACTGGGCGCGTATGAACGCTACAGGGGGCAGGCGGGCGAAGAACAATGATTTGATATATACTGCCTGAATTATTGTTTATTGGAAAATTGAGCATTCGATATTCTGGCATTTGGCCGCAGTCGTTCCTGTTCGAATATCCAATTTCAAATGTTCGACCGATCCAAATTTTACGGATACCCTGCAGCCCGACACGCCTGTTAGGAACTGGCC
>CAZHOD010000032.1:9083-10789 GCA_964534075.1 uncultured Spirochaetia bacterium | reverse complement strand
TTGAAGGCTTCTCCGCTGCCGCTTTGTGAACCCGTACCCTCCGGACAGTATCTGGTCCTTCACCAGCGCCCCGAGAAAAGGGATGGTAACTTTTCTGAGGCTGATGGAATCAAGATTAAAACGCCAGGTCTCATTGCCGGTTGTCGCGGAACGGCCCGAAGAATTCCTTGTTTTACCGTAACCGGCCGACGGGCTGAAACTAAACCGGTCGGCTATTGAAATATCCGAGAGCAGCAGGTTGTGGTCTATGGAAATCGACCCGCTGTACGCTATTTTTTCCAGTATTTCCGTTTCTTCCTCGCTGTAAATCATCTGCCAGAGGAAAATGTTCCATCTTCTTTCGAATGTAAGGGCCTCCCATTTATCGAACGAGTCATCGAGCATCCTGTTGTTGAAATTCTCGTTTACGCTTATCGAAAGGCTGTATGAGCTTATATTCGGCAGCCATGAAAAAATATCTTTCAGCGCCGCGCCTGAAGAAAAATTAAGCCGCCCCGATGTATCGATTTTTTCATAGGTGTAATCCTTTAAAAAAGAAAAATTATAAGACAGATTCGGCGAGAATATCCAGGCGTCCTTCAGTGAAATCGACAATTTAGGCGTTATTTTTCTGGAGAGAACAAGGTACTCGTCCGTATAATTGTCCTCATCGAATACATCCCCGTAATAATCAAAGGCCGTATTAAGGTTCCCCTTTTCCTCGGTCAGCGTATACTCGTAAGAAGGCACCAGTGAAAATTTCCACAGGTTATAGGACGCGTTCCATTTATAATACTGCTCCCTTTTCATTTTCCACTTATCGTAATAACCCGTAATTGCCGAGGCTGTCGGCGTAGTGTTAATACCGGCCAGTTCCTCCATAAAATCCTCTTTTTTGTCCGTAATGGTTATTTTGCCCCGGAAAGTATTTGAACCAAGCGGTAAAAACAAAAATTTATCCGGCCACCTCCATGTGGTGTTAATAACCTCCATAATTGTCCTTAATTTGCTCGAGCGCTCCGGGTAAATATAATCCGGAGGGTACCTGTGCCTGTCCAGTGAATACGTAAAGTTGCTTGAAGTCGAAATACCCGGAAGAATATTCCAGTTGAAATAATTCGAGTACTGCTCCTGTTCGTTATCCGCGTAGGACACATACTCCGGGTCGCTTCGGAACCTATCCTCCACAAAACTTTCGGTTTTTGTGTACCTGTTGTTCATCGGCGGCAGGAAAAACAAACCCTTGGTGTTAAACTGCAGGGTTGTCATTTTTCTGTGCCTGGGGTCCCGGGCCCGGTTTATTTCCGCCAGAGTGCTGAACTCCGCGTCTGTCTCCTCAAAGCTGTATATAATATCGGCAAAACCCGCTATGTTGAGCCATGACTGCGTGTAAACAGCCGCCCCCCTTCTTGTGTCGGGGTCGGTAAGCCTTATATTATTTATATAGATTTTCTCGTCAGCCGAGGTATTATTCGGATTTATAATTCCCATTGTTATATACTGCACGCTCGTAAGGTCCGGCGGGTAGTCAGGGTCATCAATGGGGTCGGTCCTTCTGCCGTCGGAGCCGTCAATCTCAAACACTATTGTGTGCCAGTTACCGTCTCTCGGGACCTCGTCCAGCTGCGCGGAATACTGATAGTACCTTTTTTCGTCATCGCTTCCCGCGCCCAGCCTTATAAATATCACCCTGCCGGGCCCGGACCCGCTTCCATACTCATCGTAAA
>CAZHOD010000032.1:0-9073 GCA_964534075.1 uncultured Spirochaetia bacterium | reverse complement strand
GAGTAATCATAGCCGCGCGTTGTGGACATGTCCTTTGTCGCGTAATATATCGGGAAGCCGTCAGAAGCCCTCTGGTCGAACTTTGACAGATTGTAATCCATAACAAGGGCTTTTTCATAAACCACATCCTCCTCGTCCTGGTAATCGAAAAAATCGGTATTCGGCTCATAACCCGGTTCTGTGTTTTTATCCACGGTATAAATGTTGAATTTATTGGTATCCGGCGCGTTTATAGGGTTTCCCGCAAGGTCCGTGGGGGAATAATAATTCTGGTTCATGCCCAGTGTCCTGAGCGACCACGCGTTTCCCGTAAACTCTATGTTTTCTATTATTATACTTCCCGAAGCCGGCGTGGAGGATGCGCCGCTCACGCTTATCCTTATATGCTTTATACTGGACATAAATTTCTCCCCGTCCACCCCGAAAGCGCTGTCCAGCCCGATGATTGTCCCTACGTCCTTTAAGGGTATTTTAATATTAACCCATTCCTCCTCACCCGAAAGCTGAAGCTTGGGATGGTGCGCGTACGAAAACCGGTAAAACCTCTCGTCTGTGTCGAGTTTTCCGTCGCCGTCCATGTCCTCTGTGTCTATTACCCTTGAACCATTGCCTTTTCCCCAGTACCCGGCGAACTCTCCCGATGGCCCGGGATAAACCCCGGAGCTTATGCCTGTATCCTTGTCCAGCGACGGCTCGCCGTTGCCCTCGTCATAATCCTCGCTGTCATGAAGCACAAGGGGATCCTTTTCATTGTAAAGGAATTCGCCGTTTCCGTTTGAGTCCTCGCTTATATGCCCCACATCTATGGTCAGCCTTACGGGATTTTTTGTGTCTGCCTTAACCCACATTTCCAGAAAATTATACTCGCTCAAATCCTCGGCTTCTTTCGCCGAAAGCACATACCTGAAGGCGTCCCATTCATCCCCGGTAAAATCATTAAATTCAAGCTTGAGCATAGGTTTTGGTGTTTCTATCTCTGTCTCTGTCGCGCTGTATTCATGGCCGTACTCCCCTTCGGTTTCAATCCTTCTTATATACTTTCTGTTTTCGGCTTCCTCGCCGTAGGGCGCCGACGCGGGAAACCAGTCATCAGCCGTCATACCGGCGGACCTTATATTCTCGGACCCTTCCATGTTATCTATCATCGCGACGCCGTCCTCGTTGTTCCTTGAAAATACGTTTATATTAAAATCACTGTAAGCCATTTCTCCCTCAAACGAAAAATCAACCGGAAAATCCGTTCCTTCCTCTCCGCCCATAAGGGGGAAAGCGGAAATAACCCTGTTTATCTCCTCTCTCGAAAGGTCAAATTTGACATTTGTGTCGGCAATCCACATATTATAAGGGGTGGTAAGAGAGGTCTTGGTCGAGCGCGCGTCGGGTATGGTGCTTCCCGCGGCCGAACTTTTTAAAAGAAACGTCCCTCCCAGAGAAAGGTTGTCGAGCAGTTTATAGTCGCCCCGCAACCCCACCATGTTATTTTTAAATATATCGAAAAACGGCGAGTATTCATAGGTTATCCTGATTTTTGATTCCGGGCTTATGCTTTCCGGGTCAGTAAACTTAACTTCGCCCACTTCGTAAAAAATATGATAATCCACGTTCTTTTTTAAAAGCACGCCGTCCTTGTATATTCGCTCGCTCCCGGTAACCACGTCGGGATAATCGAGTTTATATGAGGAGATGGAATACTGGTACTTTAAATCCATCTGATAAGGTGATTTTGGCGTTCCCACAACCGAATAAGGGTCCTGGCCCGTGCCCTCGGTGTCCTGCGTAACCGGCGCAGATGGATCCGCGACAGTATCATGGTCGACGCCCTCGGCAAAAGGATAAAATGCCCTGTATTTTATGATGCCCCTGTCAGGGTCTATTTCGTAGTATTTTTCGGAATCAGGCTCCTTTGGCTCGGGAAACCCTCCGACTTCATTGGTGTTTTCCAAAAGCCGCAGCTCAAAATAATCATCACTTTTGGGGTTATAAATCTGGGTCTCGCCCAGCGAATAATAGCTCATCACCCTGTGGGAAATGTCCTTCACGTCATTTTCCGCTTCCTGCTGGTACTGCAAAAGATGGGCGTCATCCGATGTATACCCGTTTTGAGCGGAATGAAGCGTGGACTCATCAAAATTCACCTGGTCCGTTCCCGGAGCGTAACCAACCCTCTCGATTGTGTTTTCCCCGTCAGCCGTTGTTTCGTACGCGACCGCTATTATATACGTGGATGGTATCCTGCTGTTAAATTTGATTACCCCTGTCTTATAATCCACCGTGTAATCCACGCCTATTTTCTGTATATCGAACTGAAAAATACCACCCGGCTGGGAAACAACGCTTGTGGCGTTTTTTTCGGCGTCAGCGTTGTCAATATAAACAATTACCGACCCCGGTTTTATATAAACCTCGGGGTCCCCTTCTGACCAGGATGTATCGTAGTAAGTGACCTGGGAAGGGTCCTTTGTGAGGTAAAAATAAGTGTCTTTTATATAATTTGTAGCGTGTATCTGAATTCCTTCTTTCCCGTTCTCCTCTTTTTTTCTGCGTTTGCCCGTGAACTCCTGTGTGTTCGTTATGCCCTTTGTCTGCGCGAAAACGCCGGTCATTTTCAGGCGGTCATCGAAAAAGGAAAACCTGCCCCTGACTCCGAAAAGTGTCTCCTGAAAACTGACATACCTTGTCCTCGGGAACGCGAGGGTTATGTCGCCGAAAGAAGCTTCCTGTACCGTCTCACCTTTTTCACCCTCGTATTTTATGGAAATAACCGTTTCCTCTTCCCCGCTTATGGATGTCCCGCCCCACTCTTCCTGCATATCTTCTTCTTTATAATTAATATTCACCTTGATCTTTTCCCCTATGTTGCCGTTGAGTTCGAGGTTAAGAAGCTGCTCTATTCCAAAATCGATGTCCGACTCGCTCTCGTCATTATCTGTCGAAGGATCGTCTATTCTCGAGGGATAATTTTTAATCCCAACGCTTAAATCTATGGTTTTCAGCCCCTGCAGTTTCAGTTTTGATCCGGGCGGAAGGTTGTGCCGGGAAATATCGTATGAAAGTATGCCTTTTTCCCTGATATTTATATACTCTATCTTCCCGGAAGCATAATCGCTGAAAGCGCCGGTATTTCCTTTCGCGTCCACGGCGGCAACCCTGTAATAATATTCCTCCCCGACTTCAGGCGGCGAAACGCTGTTTATTATGTTGTCAAAATAAAAATCCCTTCCCTTTTCGTCCATATAAGGCTCTATCGGGTTTCTGTTCAGGGGCTTTTCGGGAAAAACGGAAGGCTGCGTGCTTCTGAATATATCATAAGCCGCCACCTTAAAAGTTGCTTTGTCTTTCTCTTCAGGCGAATCCCACATAACCTTAATCGACTCCTGGGAAACGGCGAGAGTGGTCACGTTTTTCGGGGCTGAAACCTTTGAGTAAGGCACCGCCCTTACGGCGGAAGAGAGCGCCGACGTATTGCCTTTTATATCCACGCTCTGTATCCCGTAAAAAAATGGTTTTCCTTTTTTCAGGCCTTCCTCTCCCCCGCCGTCTGTATAATTCGTTGATTTTATCACGGACGCGTTAATCTTCGCAAAAGAACCGCCCTGTGAATCAGCCCTGTAAATATTATAACCTGATAATCCAAAAGGCCCGCGTGAACCGGGCGCCTCCCAGCTAAGTGTTATGGAGTTACTGTCGCTTTTACAGGTTATTTTATCCGGAGGCATCAGCGGGCCGGCAAGTTCCACTTTTTCGGGCGCGGATTCCGCCCGAAAACCTCCGTCAGCGTCCGCGGCAACCTTATAATAATATACATTTCCGTATTCAGGAGGTATCACGCTTTCTTTTCCGTCAACGAAACTTTCACCCCTGAGCGGTTTTCGGTTGACTTTGAGGTAATCCCCGTTTTCTTCACCCGCCCTTAATACATCGTACACAACACCTTTTTTATCAGCGCCCTTCCATTTAAGCAGGACACTTTCTTCTTCCTGCTCAGCGGAAATAATATAAGGTTTTACCTGAGTGGTTTCTTCTTTTTCCCTTTTTACGCCTCCGGGGTCATCCTCCGAAAAAACAAAAACCGCCGGCCACAAAACCAGGGCCGCTGAAAGGATAATTATAATTTTTTTCATGACTCAGTCATTCATCTTGTCAAAAAGTAGTTTTATTCTTTCCGCTCTTGTCCTTACCTCGTCCATCGACGCCTTAATCCTGCCGATACCACCGCTTTCTTCCTGCATGGACGCTGATACCGATTTTACGCCGCGGGCCATTTCTTCCATTACTGCCCTTGTTTCGGACACTATCCCGACTATTTCCCGGGCCTTCCCGACTTCTCCCACTGTAAGCTTATGAACCATATCTGTCACGGACATAGACTCCTCGATAGCTGATTTTATTTCCTTAAAAGACTCACCCGCGTCATTGGCTATATTAACGCCCCGGTTTATCCGGCGGGTCACGTCATTTATTTTTTCGACCGTAATATCCGTAGCCTTGTTTATCTGTTTCACTTCTTCTGTTATTTTTTTGGAAGCGCCGGCCGTTGATTCGGCCAGCTGCCTTATTTCCTCGGCAACCACGGCAAACCCCTTGCCCGCCTCTCCCGCGTGCGCCGCTTCTATTGACGCGTTCAGAGAAAGAAGGTTTGTCTGTTCCGCTATTTCTTTTATGAGCGTCGTTACCTTTGTTATTTCGGCGGCTTTGGAGCCCAGGTTGTTTACGACTTCATTGAGCTCGCCCATAACCTCGTTTATGGACTCAATCCCGTTTATCGTATTGTTCAGCGTTGTCTCGCCCTTTTTCGCTGTAACATCCATTTTTTCGCTGTAAACACTGCCTTTATCCATTTCTTTCCTTATCTTTTCTATATCAGAAGATATTTTCGAGGTAATATCACCGGTGTTTTTTACGCCGGCGCTGTAATCCGGAGCTTTCTCCGCCAGGTCCCTTATGGCCGCGGATATCGAATCCGCGCCTGCCGACAGCTCCTCGATAGCGTTAAGCTGCGCTAAAATCGATTTTTCTACTTTAGCAAACTCGGCTTTGGCCGCGACGCAGCTGTTTTTCAGCCCGTCCACGCGTCTTACAAAACCCCTCAGGGCCCCTGAAAGCCCGTAAATCTCGTCCAGCGCGGCGGCCGCGCTTTCCCTTTCCTCTTTCCCGGAGGCAACCTTTTTAAGGAGCCGAGCGCCGTTAAAATAAGACGCCAACGCCCACGCGAAAATAAAAATCAAAAGAACAACGGAAATAATAAACAAAAACCTCGTTCCTCGTTTTACTCTTTTCAGTGAATCAGCTGAGCTTATTTTTTCCGAAAGCTTTCGCGTTTCCTTTTCGGCGCAGGCCAGGGCTTTCTTTGTATAAACCAGCCTGGAATTTATTTTTTCCCCGGTGATATCCTTCCATTGCCCGGATTTGAAAGGCTCCGAAAGCATCCCGGTTATTTTTTTTGCCGCGTCCCTGTCCTTCAGTTTTCCCGCTTTTTCCCTGATTTTTTCCATTTCATAAACCGGGTACTTCCTTTTGCGGCTGTTTTTCACGGGCATATCCCTGACATACCTCAAAACCTCGTTATACGCCTTTATCGAGGCTTTTATCTCCGCGAGGGCCAGGATATCGCCGGCTGCCCTTTTTATTTCTTTATTATTTTCGCGGATATTATTTTGTACTGACGTATAAATTACCGCAAAAACCGCGGCAAGCACCAGCAGGGACACGGCCCCCGCGTACATTATGGCGTTCTTTTTAAAAAAAGCCCTTTTAACGCTCATCCACCCTCCGCGCTGATAATATCGATTTTTGTATTATCCGTCCTGTCTTTAATTTTAACTATTCCCCGGCCCTTTTGGAACCATATTGTCCTGTCAAACCGGCTGCCCCCTTTATAATCCACCCTCAGGGCCTCAACCTGCCCCAGCGGGGTACTTAATGTTTCCTCACCCGATATCTTCCCGGTAACTTTTACGCCCCTTGCCCTTCCGGCGGCAAATTCATCCCCGATTTTTATAACGCCGGGAAGAAGCCTGAACATTGCCTTTTTCTTTTTTCCGTAATTTGTTGAATAACCCACCTTTATTATTCCCTTTTCACCGTAATGATAATACTCCTGTCCCTGGGAAAATTTTCCCTGGTCCGTCCTGTTAAGGACGGCACACTCGTAACCTCCCAGGGTAATGGTTTCATCCCCGAACTTCCATACCTCGGGATAGCCGCCCTGCGCGTTATATGTGATTTTCATGCCTTTATCCGCGGGAAAATACCCGAAACTCTTTGTGCCTTTTAAAATATTCAACGTTACAATAACGATAATAACAGCGGCAACTGCACCGCCGGCTATTCCCGAAGCAATCATTATTTTTTTCTTTTTTCTTTTTTGGGACTCCTTTTTTTCATCCTGGTCTAAAATTTTATCGACATCGATTTCAACCATTTTCATCCTCCGCTGTATTATATTTTTTCGCGGAAAACCGCTGACAAACTGAGTTATTTTAACTATTTTCACAAAAGGAAGGGTTTTTTTCAACTCATTTTTTACCTGATCTTATTGCCCAAAATCCGGCGCGCCTTGTTTTAAGTGTTTTCTTCCTGTTTCCCCCTCCCGCGCCTTTGGCCTCCCCGGCCGCCGCGGACGAGACACCGGTTATAAACCAGAAAAGCAGGGCCACCTGTGACGAAAAAAAGTTGTACTCAAAAAAACCATTCACAAAAAACGCGCAGCTTGCCGCGAGCCCGCATACACGCAGGTATTTGATAAAAAGAGACGCGCTTTGTTTTATGCCCCTCATAAAAAAAAACCACATGGCAAAAAACATCCACAAAAAAGCGAAAATTCCCGCGATACCGTCTATTACCCCCACTTGTATTATATTATTGTGAAGGTGCCCGATTTCTTTTTCAACCGCCCTTTTTTCACTGTAATGGGGATAAACCTTCATGAGGTTATCCGTCCCTGTCCCGAAGGCGGGGTAATCCTTTATTATTTCTATGCCGCTGCGCCACATATGAATCCTCTCCATTGTTGACGTATTATGCGCGACCCTGAAAGAATCCATTGCCCTTTTATAAAAAGGGGTGCCCCTAAAAGCGAAAAAAAGAATTATTGAAACCAACGCGAAAGCCATAATATACCTCTTACCCGAAAAAACAACCAGTATAAAAAGGCCCGCGCAGGCCCCTATCCAGGAGCTTCTTGTAAATGTAAAAAGAAGGCCCGCCGCGGAAAAACACGCGGAGGCGGAAAGAAAAACAAGGCGCCCCTTTTTTTCCTTTCCTTCTTTTACGTAATAAACAATAAAAACCATGACAACTATAAGCGCCAGCATTAGCATTCCGCCGGCGTGCATATGGTTGCCGGAAAAGCTTGCCGCCCTGAAACCCGGCTCCCCTTTTATAAACCTGAAATAAACACCCGTTGCCGAGGCGTATAACCCTACAAAAAGGGCCCCCCCCGCCAGAAAATCCACGGCCCTTTTTATATTAAAGGAATTTTTTAAGTACCGTGCCGCTATGAAAAAGCCGAGCATGATATATATTTTTTTAAAATCCACCAGGCTGTTAACCGGGTCCAGGCCCGCGAGAGCGGCGGTGAAATGAACAACCGCGAAAAAAGCGGCCGGCACTGCCAGGTATATTTCAAACTCGCCCCCGGGGGGCCTTTTATTCGCGAAAACATCCGCGGCCCACAGAAAAAGCGCGCCAATAAAACAAATTTCCGCCAGGGTGATTGAGATCGCGGAAAAAAATCCGTATAAAAAGAGCAGGTATATAACAGGCTTTTCAAATTTAGTATTCATAATATCCTCGGAATATGGGGCACCGGATCGCGCCCGGTTTTATATAAAGGTTTGCGGAGTTCACCTTTCCTTCAGCGAGTCCCTGCTCACAAACCGGGTGGGAAAAATCATTTCACCGGGCCCGGCATTTTTGTTATTTATCAGTTCTATAAGTTTTTCCGCGGCCCTGGCGCCCATCATTTCTTTGTTTACATCTACAGTGGCTATCGCGGGGATAAAATGCGCGCCCATATCTATATTATCAAACCCCACAACGCTTATATCTTCAGGCACCCTGAAGCCGGCCTCCTTAAGCATATTCACAGCCAGTATCGCGGTAACGTCATTACAGGCAAAGACAGCGTCCGGTTTTTCGTCATGGGAAAATATTTTTTTCATCCACGAATAGCCCGGTTCCTCGGTTTCATTAAAAACAACGAACTTTTTATCCGGGGATAAGCCCTTGTCAACCAGAGCCTTTGAATAGCCGTCCCTTCTTTTTTTAAAGCTTTCCCTGCTTGAAGGCCCCGAAAGGTATGCTATTTTTTTATGGCCGGTATTAATCAGCCGGGTCACCGCGTTATAGGCCCCGCCTTCGTTGTCTATCATAACCGTACTGACACTTCCATCGAAACTTTTATTGTCCACCATAACGGCCGGCAGCCCGCGGCTTAAAACTTCCTTCATAAACCCACCGGGCATATGCCCTAAAAGTATAATACCATCGACGGCTTTTTCTTTTACCATTTTGGGGGTCTCCGGCCCTTCGGCCTGTTCCTTTCTCAGTATATTCGTAACAAGATTCAGGTTTTCCCTTATGAGGGATTCCTCTATTCCTTCTATTATTTTGGAATAAAAAGGGTTTGTAATAACGGGCGCGGGGGAGTACCTTACTGTCAGAACACCTATATTATCGGTTTTCCTCATGGCCAGGGCACGCGCAAAACGCGACGGCTCATAATTAAGTTCCCCTGCTATACCCCTTATCCTCGCTTTTGTGGCCGCGCCTACATCCTTCCTGTCGTTAAGCGCCTTTGAAGCGGTCGATATCGACACACCGGCCTTTTTGGCGACGTCATAAATGGATACTTTCACTTTTGCCTCACCTTCCCAGGCTTTTTATTGCTTTTAGTTTTTCCCTGGCCCTGTTTATATTCTTCCTCGCCTCCACGTGGTTCTTGTCCAGTGAAAGTACCTTCTCCCATATTTTTATCGCCGCCTCTATCTCCCCGTTTACGTATTGATCGACGCCCCTGTAATAAAGGGTCTTTATCTGTTTCGCGTCAAGCATAACCTGGGACTTCTTCCCC
>CAZHOD010000031.1:0-10823 GCA_964534075.1 uncultured Spirochaetia bacterium | reverse complement strand
CCCGTTTATTGAATAAGGTATTCTTTCTGTTTCACCCGTTTCCCAGTTAATCTGTGAGTAAACATTTTTCCCGGCAACACCTATATTTAAATTTTCTTTAAACGCTATTAAAACCGAAACATCCCCGCTGAACCCGGAAGCGTTATTCGAACCGCCCCCGATTTCAAAATCGTTGTTAACTCCCATGTATTTAATATTCACTCCTACGGCTATTTTGGGGTATTTATATTTTATCATCCCCAGGTATTTGTCGGCCTGCATTCCCCATGAGAGCAGGGCCACGTATTCCGCCCAGCTGTAATCGTAATCCCCGGTATAATCCGAACCAAAGCTCGCGTCAAAATAACTTAATGACCCGCCCAGCCCCCCGAACCCGGATGTATCTCCCTGTCCGTAAGACACCATTATTCTGGAAATTTTCCCGGTGGTAAGTTTATAAATATCCGGGGTGTAGGTAAAACTGACGGACTTTTTTTTGCCCAGCAGGGCAAGCCCCGCAGGATTCCACCAGGACGCGTTAGCGTCATCAGCCAGCGCTGTATAAGATCCTCCCATGCTCATGGGCCTTGTAGAAATGCCGGTATCGGCAAAAGCCCCGCCAAGCATCGTCGAGCCGGCTAAAACATCCGCGGGCAACACCGCGAAAATAGCCGCTGTAAAAATCAAAATAATTTTTTTACTCATATATCAATCTCCGCCTCATTTGATAACGGCAACAAGCCTTGAAAAAGTTTCGCTGGAACCGCCTGTTTTGTGTATAACGGCCCTGATAAAATATACTCCGTTCCTTACGGCAGTATTGTTGCCATTTTTTCCGTCCCAGGAAATATAATAATTTGTCTCGGAAGAGTTTACGGGATTTGTCTCGTAATTATTGAAATAAACAGCCTCGGCCGGGTCTGACATTTCAAGTTTTCTTATCAGCGCGCCCCTCATACTGAAAACGTAAAACTCCACATCCTCTATTTCTGAAAACTCCACGTCAGAAGTATAAAATATTTTCGCGGCGCCTGATTCCGGGTTAAAAGCTTTTGTATTGTCAAAATGATGCTCTACCGCGGCCTCGGCGGGAGGCGTGTACATAAGGGCGTACTGGTTTTCGGAAGGAACCCCTTCGGGCGAAGCGCCTTCAGTTAATGCCACTTCTATATAATTATCGGAAGCATCGCTGCTGTTTTGCGCCGGATCCCCCGCGTTTGACATTTCAGACCATGACACGCCGTCAAATTTATACACGCCAAGATCATACTGGTCGAGCCCCATGGACATAAGATTGGATAAATCGGAATCAGAAAAATGCATCCTCAAAGTTACTTCACAAAAATCAGGATTGAAATTAAGCGGCAGTTGATAAGGGGCGGAGACGGAAAAAGTAACGACCGTGCCCAGTATGTTTAAATTCGCCGGCGGCGTCTGCACGCTGCTCACTTCAGCCACATTTATGGCCGTAGGGGAAATTTCGCTTCCTCCTCCCTCTGTTATACCCGTATGTGTATATGTTTCGTCCAGCAGCGCGACTATCATATAAGTGTCTGTACCGGCGGTTGTTGTTGTTCCGCTAATGTTAACGTAGGTGGTCCCTACTGTAGTAATATAAAAATTATACGCGTACGCGGCTGATTCACCCGCGTCTGAAAAAGCAGTTATATAAATCGTATAAGCCCCGTCTTCCAGGACTGTATCGGGCTCGAACTTAAGTATGTTCGTGCCTGAAGCATGGGACACCATACCCTTTACGGAATTACCTGCCTCGTCTTTAACACTTATTGTCGAACTCTCCCAGTCAACCTCCGCGACTGTACCCCCGGGTATTAACGACGCTTCGATTTCGGATACCTGAAAAGTAATCTGTGTGCTCGCGGAATCTGAAAGTTCCTTTGATTTGTCTGACGAGGAATAAACATAAACCCCTGTAATAAGCGGAGTAGCCATATCCCTGACCGAAAAATTATAAGTTTTCGATGTTCCCGCGTTACCGGCGCCGTCTTTTGGGATAACAGTGTATTCGTAGGACCCGCCGAGAGTAATAGAATCGTCAGGTATAAAATAAACCTCCCATTGTTTTGTATCCGGTGTTCCCGCGTTCCACGCCACCTGGCCTGAAACAGGGTTTCCGAAAGGGTCTTTAAGAATAAATTCCGAAAGATTTTCATAGCCCGCCCCAACCCCTTCATCTTCAAGCGTTACTTTTAGGTAATTGGAAGGCCCGAGTTTTTCGGGATCTATTGTTTGCCCGTCAGATGGATATTCTGAATACGGTATGATTACAGGCCCTTCTGTGTCCGGCGTGGGTACCCCGCTGCTTTCTTCCACGTAAAACATAGCGGTACGCTGTTCAGAAGCAAGGCCGTATCCCCTGAAATCCGTAATTATATTTGAAGTTTCATCCAGGTAAAAACTGGGCTGCGCGTGGTACCGGTATAAAAAAAGTGTATCTGCCGTACATTCATCCTCCACTTCCTCCACTTCCTCACTTACATTTACCACTGACTTACCGACTAAAACCGATATCGCTTTGACAATATAATACCCCTCGCCGCCGATATCATCGGAGTGATAAACAAAAGTATCGGTTTTTCTGTACACGCCGGGAAAAACCGCCGTAAGTGAATTGCCAAAAACGATATTCCAGTCGTTTCCGGTTTCACCGTCAGGGTCGGAATGAATAACAGGCGCGGCTGTTTCACTGCAGTAATCAGGATAAGCCGGGTCATAACCGTCAGGGTAATCAAAATCCGGGTCAGTAGCGCCCATGGGGTCATAAGCCGGATTTATATATACAATATCCTCGTCACAATCCGTGGTATCTTTGGGAAAATCAGAAAGCAAGCTACCACCGGAATCATATAGTTTGAGATCAACCAGCGCCCAGGGATAATTTTTATAACTGCCCGCGCCCCACATAGCGGGGTCAAAATCAAGATTTTCCAGATTCGAAGCACTCGCGTTCCTTAATTCTGTCTCTACCTCTACCTTCACAAGAACCTGGGCTTCTTCTCCTTCTGTATATTCAGTATCTATTGTTCTAATATTTACAATAACTTCGACCGTGGTAATTTTTATCTCACCGGTATAAGCAGCCCCTGTGTTTCCTGCCCTGTCTGTAATATCAAAAGCATAAGTATAATCCCCGTCTGTCTGGATAACTCCGCTGTCGGATAAACCGTCCCATAAATAAAGTTCGAGAGCTCCACCGTAAGCGTCGAGGTCAGCTGTTTTAACAATGGTTCCGCCTGAATCTTTTACCGTCAATGTTACGTCACAGTCTTCAGTAATCATGTAATTAACATTAAGAAGCTCTTTATTGGGATTAAAAGGGTTCGGCCTGACGTCGGCCAATTCGACTGCAGGCCTTATCCCGTCTATGGATATTTTTCTCGGAGTTATAAAAGGAGAGTTGCTCGCCTCAGTGGAATCCGCCGCAGTAAACCGGCCTGCAATAGAGCCGTTTACAACGCTGAACTGGTACGCTTCCCTGACCTCGAATTTACAGTTATAAATACCATCGCCCGCGGTATTATCATTATGCCCGGAAATATCACCGTCATCATAAAGGGTTATCCCCTGTACAGCCGTTCCTATATCAGCTGTGGCACTGCCCCCGGGCTCAAGAGTTCCCCTCGCGGCTGAAAAAGACGCGTATAACAATGAAGTATAATCCGCAACTGTCCTGTTTGTAAGTAAATTTGTATTATCGAGTGTCGCTTCTTTTGTCGCCGCGTTATATTTTGTATTATCGGCCTCCCAGGTATGGGTGCCGTCATATACATATATCACACCTGTATAAGTATCGGGAAACCCCGGGCTTGTCACTACTATTTGTGACGAAGAGGAGGACGTTACCGATACATCCGAATAGGCCTGGGATGTATCCACAACTACCATATTAATAAGTATATTATCCCCAATTTTTGCCTTATTTGATGATGGGCTTAGCTCGTAGTCAAGCGATGAAATAACGTATGCCGCGCGCAGGCCGGCGGAAGGCGCAACAATAAAAACTAACAGAAAAAAGGCAAAAAAACATAACTTTATTTTCAAGGTTTTTGCCAAAATGCCCTCCTGTATATTATATTGCCTTATCATATAATATAATATCATAATTTTTAAAAAAGTCAAGAATTCAAAAGCCCAAATATAGTATTTTTCTGTATTTTTAAAGCCTTTTGTTTAACCATTCTGGTTTTACGGCAATTAATCTTTATAACTTTAAAAATAGTACCTTATTATAACCGGGGTTACAAACATATCCGTGGCGATTCCAAAAGAAAAATCCGTTGTATTTGCCTCCCCGGCTCCGGTAGAATTAATTCCGAACCCCGCGCCGACCACGCTGGCAACGCATAAATTTTCACTTATTGCTGAAAGCACTATTTCCATCTCAATTCCCGCTGTGGCTATAAAACTAATATAGGTAACCTCTGCTAAGCCTTCTGTTTTTGTGTAATTAAAATCTATACCCGGAAGTATGTTTATATTTATATTGCCGCTCTCTGAAAAAGGAAAAACAAGCCCTCCTCCTATGTTAAAGCCGAAACCACCGGCGTCTCCCCCGCTGTAAGCAAAACCGGCTGTGACATCCGCCCCCACGCTGCGGGAAAGCCATATCCTCGCCGCCGCCTTTTTCCCGAGAACATCGACACCTATACCCGCCCCCTCTTTATAGCTTTTACCTGACTGCTCCGCGGGCAGGCTGCACGCCAAAAGCGTCATCGTAAAAACAAAAACCATAATTTTTTTCATTGGTTCACCTCTTACCCCGAAAAATTTTTAAAAACTCCACCAAAAGCCTCACACCCGCGGCGGAAACTCCGTCGGGTATATATGTCTTATTTTTAACACCATAAGCGGACCCTGCTATATCAAGGTGCGCCCAGGGTATGTCACCGGCGAATTCTTTAAGGAATCTTCCGGCGGTTATTGCCGCGCCGTCCGCCCCTCCCGTGTTTTTTATATCGGCAAAGCCGGACTTTATCTGTTCACCGTATTCTTCCCACAGGGGCAGCTCCCATACCCTGTCTCCCGATTCTTCACCCGCGGTTTTAATTACATCTCCCAGTTCCCCGTCATTGGCCATAAGGCCGGTCGCGTAATGCCCCAGCGCGACCACGCAGCCGCCGGTAAGCGTTGCTACATCTATTACGCAATCCGGTTTTAAACCGCCCGCGTAAGTAATGGCGTCGGCAAGCACCAACCTTCCCTCCGCGTCCGTGGATATAACCTCGACGGTAATACCCGAAAGCGTTTTTATAACATCCCCGGGCTTATAGGCGTTTCCCGAAGGCAGGTTTTCCGTGGCCGCTATTACCACGGTTATGTTACGTTTTATATTCAGGCCGGCCGCCGCTTTTAGGGCATAAAGCACCGCGGCCGCCCCTGACATATCATACTTCATATCCTCTATTTTAAAAGCGCCCGACGCCTGCGGTTTTAATGAAATCCCTCCCGAATCAAAAGTTATTCCTTTGCCCACAAGGGCTATAGGCCCTTCGCCTTTATTCCCTCCTTTATATTCCAGCACAATAAACTTCGCCGGCTCATCAGACCCCCTGGCAACGGAATAAAAACCGCCCATTCCCATTTTAAGCGCCTGTTGTTTACTGATAACTTTCATCTTAATTTTGCCGGATTGCGCGGCTATTTCCCCGGCCTTTTTTTCTATGAACGAAGGGGTCGCGTAATTAGAGGGCAGGTTCATGAGGTCCCTTGCCCCGGAAACAGCCTCGGAAATTTTCGAAACCTCAGCAATAATTTTTCTCACTCTGTTTTTGTTTTTAACCGAATTTATTATTATACGGGGCGCCTTTACGCTTTCTTTCTTCTTTTTTATACCCGGGTAAACGTAGGCGGCCAATAAATGCCCTTCTGCCTGCGCCCTTATCCCCGGCCCGTCCTCTGTCCACAAGACAGTGGCGTATGAACCCGCCCCCAGCGACTTCATTTCCCCGGTAACAAAGCCGGCGGCCTGCCTTATTTTTTCACCTGTCAAACGCTGTTTTTTACCCAGTCCTACGGCAAAAATATCTTTCCTTTCACCGTTTATTTCCGCGCACAATATGGTTTTTTTTAAAAATTCTTTCCCTGCCTTTTTCCCGGCCAGCGCTTTTTTTATAATACTTTCGTGTTCACCCGCGGCCCCGGCGGGGCCCTCAAAAACCGGCAGCACATAATAATCAGCTTTTATTGACAAAAATTTTCCTGTTTCGATTTTTATGCCTTTCATTTTTTTTACCTCACATAAACTGGGTTATAAATTTAATGATATTTTCATTGATAAACTCATCGACAGACTCTATATTCTTTTTTAAAGAGTCAATATCCTTTTTTACATCGAGGGCCGACGGAAAAACGCCCTTGTTCTCGATAAAAAATGTCTTGTAATCCTCCACGGATGTCTCTATTTTTGATTCATAAGTGGTTTTATCTTTGTTGAACGGGGGGAAAAGTATGCGCGAGCCGAAAAGGTGAAGGGGCCTGCCGAACTTTCTCAGATTTTCTTCTTTAAAAGAATATACATTTTTCAGCATATAATCCCTCGAGTCGTTTATACCGGGAATATTCACAAGGCGCCTCAAAAGTATATTCTGCGCCAAAAAAGCCGGGTTTCCTGTTATTTTTGAGTAATGCTCCAAAAAATCCGACATAAGCCCGTAAAAATAATTTATGGAATTTTCGCAGAACTCGTAAGACATCACAACCCGGTTTTTTGTTATGACATATTTGGTGAAATTCGGCTTTCCCTGCCGCGACGACATCCGGAACGTTCCCTGGCCGGGTGTGTCAAAAGAGGTTATTTTATGAGAATCCGATACAGCGTCAAAAATAGAACGCGATTTTTTATTTTCCTGTTCTTTGGGGATCGCAACCAGCTCGACAATAAGGGCCAAAAGCCTTGAAGAAACTTCCATAACATCTCCTTTCGTTTGTTATTATGTTTATTGGGACATATTAACAAACTTTCGCCGGGTTTTCTATACTATTTTTATCCACCGGAGGGCAACCTTTTTCCTGTTTTCACGTTATAAAAGAAAGCCGTCCGCGGCCGGGCAGTTTTACCCGTAAATTTATGGAGGTAAATTATGATAAAAAAATTCCTGCTTATTGCCCTGTTTCTTTCTTTATACCCTTTATTGTTCGCGCAAAACCTTTTGAAAAACGGCGGCTTTGAAAATAAAAAAGAGTCGTGGGCCGTTTCACAGGACGGCGTCAAAATCATACGGGAATCAGGGAACCGGTTTATCCGCCTGCAGAATGAAAAAAACAGGTATATCGAAGCCGCGAATACAGTGAAAATAAAACCCGGCAAATTCCGGGTAATAACCGTAAAAGCGAAAATAAAAATAAAAAACGTCATTAAGGGCCCGGAAGACTGGGCCTACGCCAGAGTAATGGTCCTGTTTTTCGATAAAGACGGCAACCAGACCGGCGGATGGCCCGAGCTGGGCAGGTGGTCCGGAACATTCGACTGGGCTGAAAAAGTCAACATTATAAATGTGCCTGCTGACGCGGCAAAAATAAAGATACAGGCGCAGCTTTCCAACTGCACGGGAGAAATGCGGGCCGATGATATACGCGTGCTGCCCGGAGATAAACTCGAAATACCACGCGGAAAAAACAACATGGTACTGAACGGCAACATGGAATACGGTTCCAAAATGCCGTTTTACTGGGGCGGCTGGATAAACGGCGCCTCCGCGTTCAGTTCCCCGGGAAAAGATTCCCCCACATGTTTTAAAATAACAAACGACACGAAAGCGTATTCTATGATTACCCAGCAGGTGCCCGTCGATACCTCCAAAGTAAGGGCCATTATTGTTTCCGGCTGGCTTAAAGGCGAAAACGTAGCCAAAGGGGACAAAGACTGGGAAAAGGCCAGGATAAGCCTCGAGTTCCATAATGACAGCGGCCGTTTCGGAGGCTGGCCCGATGTTACCGGAGAGCTTACAGGCACCACAGAATGGAAACATTTCAAAAACAGTTATCTCGTGCCCAAAGAAACCAAATTTATAAAATTAAGCGCGGGCCTGCTGGAGGCCTCAGGTACCGTTTACATCGACAGGATTAAAATTACCGGCAAAACGCGTAATGGAAAAATCTACGCCCCCCCTGCTTTTGCGTCCGAAAGCAAAAGCGAATGGTGGCAGTTTTCGCCGGAAAAAGATAATTTTACGGATGACGCCGTTATTGACTTTACGGATTCTCTGGACGCGCCCGCGGGAAAGCACGGCGCCCTTATAATCAAAAAGGACGGTTCCCTGCGCTTTGAGGACGGCACAAAAGCGAAATTCTGGGGCACAAACCTTGTCGGAGGAGATTGTTTCAGGAACAAAGAAAAAGCGGACAGGGCCGTAAAAAAACTCGCAAAACTGGGCTGCAACCTTGTCAGGTTCCATCATATGGACGCGCCATGGGCCGAGCCGAATATTTTTGCCAAAGGAAACGGAAGCACTAGCGGACTTTCACCTGAATCCCTGGATAAACTGGATTATATTATCCATAAACTCGAACAGGCGGGTATATATGTTTTCCTCGACCTGCTTGTGCACCGCAAGCCCGGGCCAAAAGACGGCGTCGATAATTACAAACAAATACCCAATGGTTTCAAGGAAGTGGTATTTATCGACGAAAAGCTTCAGTCTCTGACAAAAAAATACATAAAAAAACTCTTAACCCATAAAAATAAATATACGGGCAAAACTTACGCGGATGACCCCGCGGTTTTATTTACGGAAATAATCAATGAATCGAGTGTCTTTTACTGGGACAGGAACAAAGATATACCTCCGGAGTATACAAAAAAACTTAATAAAATGTTCAATGATTTCCTGCGCAAAAAATACTCCTCCATGAAAAACTTACGGAAGGAATGGGATAAATACGACGGCTCCAATCTTTCCCCGGGCGAGAACTTCAATAAAAACACCGTGAAAAGGGCAAAATTCAAAATCAACTGGGAAGACTGGCCGTCTTTTGCCGCGGGGGAATCAACAGGCAGGTCCGCGGACACAAAGCTATTTTACTATGAAGTGGAAAAAAACTTTTATGACGAAATGTATGATTATATAAAATCACTGGGGACAAAGGCCCTTGTAACCGGCTCCAACCACTGGGAAAAATGGGACGCAGATTTGCTGGTAAATTCAAAGTACGATTTTATAGACAGGCATACCTACTGGGACCACCCGTCCGGCGGCTGGACCTTCAGTGAAAACATAGCGTTCCACAACAGGCCGATGCTGAAAACAAAACAAAACAGCGTGGCCGAACTCGCGCACTGCCGTATTTACGGCAAACCTTTTACTGTCAGTGAATGGAACATAGTACCGCCGAACGAGCACATTGCCGGCGCCCCTCTTCTCATGGCTTCCTACGCCGCTTTTCAGGGATGGGACGCGATGATGCAGTACAACTACGCCACTTGCGAATGGAAAAACATTCTGACTCATTTCGCGGATTTTTCAAGGAACCCGGTTGTTATATCCGGCTGGTTTCCGGCGGTGAAGGCCTTTATGGACGGCTACGTCTCGGAGGGCAGCAGAAAAATAGTGGATTTTGTGCCGCGGGACAGCGTTTTTTACTCAAAAAAGCGTTCATTCAGCCTGATAAACGGCGATTACGCCGCCCCCCTGATGATAAAATCCTATAAGACATTCGATAAAAAAGCTGAATCAAAATCTTTTGACCCTCAAACAAAAAAATCCGCCGCGCTTTCCATGACAGGCGAACTTTATTGGAATTTCAAAAAGGGCCTGTTTCAAATCAACGCCGGGAAAATACAGGGCGCCTGCGGATTTCTGAATAAAGCTCAGAAACCGCTTAAATTCAAAAACCTGGAGTTAAATTCCGAAAACAAATACGCTTCCATATTTATAACGTCCCTCGGCGGTAAGGACCTGTCCTCAGCGGAAGGAATAATACTCAACGCAACCGCGAGAGTGGACAACAGCGGGGCGAAATACAGCCCGGCTCATACATCAGTTATATACGGAGGCACCCGCCCCGTAATAATCGAGCCTGTTTATTCTGAAATAAAAATAGAAATTGATGGTTTCAAAGACGCAGTTGTTTACAAACTGGACGCGAATAACTATAAAGACGAAAAATACAGTGATTATTCAATAGACGGCAGTATCATAACAATCAAAACAGATGAAAACTCCAAATGCCTTAATTATTATATTGAAATCGAAAGGTAAATATACGGCCGCAGAATCCCGGGTTTTTCTGTATGCGTTAGCAGGGTGCTGAAAAACTCTATTTTGTCATCGTGAACCTCCGCGCTATAGCTTAAAAAACGCAGGCGGAATATTGGCTTTGGCTCTTTTTGCCCCCTTTAACTCTTTTCAGTACCCTCTTGGAGGGTACATATAGAAATGTTGGTTTTGGCCTTTTTGCCCCCTTTTCCCACAAGAGGGATACAGAGGGATTTCGTTCTTATCTTCTGTGAGGAAAGAGGGATTTCTGGAGGAGGTTAAGTAGGGGGCGGCTTGTATGTCGGCCCGCAACGTAAAGGGCGGCCACCCTCTTACGCAAAGCTTCCACCTCCGCCTTTCACAAGTCGGCAGGCAGGTACAGGGCCGCCCCTACAATTACGTCTTGTTTTTGTAGGGGTAGCCGCGGTCTTTAGACCGCGGGATTTCCTCAGGCCACGTTCATCCCTTCCGCATCTTTGCGCAGCCTAAAGGCTGCGGTTACCAATACGTTTTGTTTTTGTAGCCCCGGGCTCATTGTGGGTATAACACAAAGTGTTTTTACGGTACTGCGCGCGCCCGCGGACGCCTGTATAAAGGCTCCGGCTTCTATGGGGGTCATGATGACAAGAA
>CAZHOD010000030.1:0-10850 GCA_964534075.1 uncultured Spirochaetia bacterium | reverse complement strand
CCGAGGCAATTCTCAGAACGGGCGCGTCGAGATTGTAGAACGCATGCTCGCCGACCTCCTTTATAGGCGTTTTTGAACAGCTCCAGCATTTTATCCTCATTAAGTTTGGGATGGGGCATGCCGGCGAGCTCCACTGTTTTGTCCCGCAGCTTTTCAAGGTCCTCTTCCTTAACGCCCAGGCTCTTTAAATTATCCTTCAGCCCCAGGTCAGCGAAAAGTTTTTTAAACCCTTTTTTGCAGGCGTCTATGCCTTCTTCTGCCGAACAATCCTCAGCCGCGCCAAAGACCCTTTTGCCGAGCTGTACGGCCTTATCCGGGTGAACTTCCTTAAGGAAATCCAGATATGCCGGCAAAATGGCCGCTATGCCCGCGCCGTGCGCCACATCGTCATAATACCCGCTTACCGAATGCTCCATGGGATGCACGACCCACGTGCCTCCGATGCCTGCCTGGGGCAGGCCGTGAATGCCCAGAGTCGAGCTCAGTGAAATATTTTCCCTTGCCCTTATATCCGAAAGGTCCTTTTTCAGCCTGTAAGCGTTTTCTATACATGTAAGGGTTATCCCTTCGATAAACCTGTCCTGAACGTCGCAGCCGGGATCGCCTGTCAAATACTGCTCTAAAACGTGCATCATAACGTCTACCACGCCTTCGAATGTTGGTTTTTCAGGCAGGGTAACCGTAAGCGCCGGGTCCACTATCGAAACTTTAGGGAACAAATGGCCCGGCTCTATGAGCGCGGTTTTCTGGTTGGTTTCTTTTTTTGTGAAAACCGCGTTCGGGTTTGACTCGGAGCTTGTCGCCGCCACCGTGGGTATCATCATAATGGGAAGGGCTTTTTCAACGGGTTTCGCGTCCTTACCCGGTATGGGGATATAATCCCAGAGCTTACCGCCGCCGGCTGCAACCACGGCCGCGCCTTTCGCGGCGTCCATTGCCGAACCGCCGCCCAGGCCTATTATAAAATCACAGCCCTTTTCCTTTCCCAGGGCCGCGGCCGCGTCGACCTCATTGTCTTTTGGATTGGGGCTCACGCCGGAAAAAACCTCAAATTCCAATCCCGCGTCAGTAAGTGATTTGGTGACTTTTTCAAGAAAGCCGTGTTTTTTAAAGGCTGATTTTCCCGTAATTATCAGCGCTTTTTTTCCGATTTTTTTTGCCTCTTTTCCGGTGTTTTTTACCTCGTCCGCGCCGAAAATAATCCTCACCGGGTTAAAAAGTTCGAGTGAATTCATTTTAAGACCTCCCTTATTATTTTTTGATTTCGAATAACTTATCACATTCTTATCCTTATTTCAAGCGCTTTCGGGATTATGAGCTGCTATAACGCGAGATACAACTATCACATAAAAATCCCCCCTCGGAATCATAAAACGTTAGAGGAACTTTTATGAGCTTTCTGTCGAATGACAGCTGTTTTTTTTGTTATTATTTTATCTTCGGTTATAACTTTAAGCAGATAAATTCCGTTTGCCGCCGGCATACCGTTTTTGTTGACCCCTTAAGACGGCCTGGTTTGTCAAGACAAAAATATCAGATGTCAACGCCAAATAGAAATTGGTTTATAATTATGAACTGCCCTGTTTTTTCTGTATATTCCCCTTTTCTTTAAGCCGGCACACAGGGGGGTTTTAATACAGATAAATATGTATTATAATAATACTCAAATAATCAGGGAGGAAAAATATGAAAAAAATAAAACTTGCTTTTTTAGGCGCGGGTGATATATCCGACAGGTTTATGATAATGGCGTCCGCTCTTAAGGATGTCGAATCCGCCGCTGTTTTTTCCCGCACACTTAAAAACGCGAAAAAGAAGGCCGCGAAATACAATATCCCGCGGGCTTACAATAATTACAATAAAATGCTTAAATACGAAAAACCCGGCGCCGTTATTGTAACCACCCCGCATCCCATGCACGCCGAGCATTCGATCGCCGCCATGAAAGCCGGGGCGGACGTACTGTGCGAAAAGCCCATGGAAACCGATTTTCAGAAGGCAAAAAGTATGTACGAAGCCGCGAAAAAATACAAAAAAATCCTGAATCCCCTGCCGTTCGACCTTTACCCCCAGTATTTGGCCGCTCTTGAGTATATAAAAGAAAAATATATAGGAAAAATAACATCCGCGCACTCAGAATTGTCCTTCCCCGGGCCGCCGAGAAAAAACTGGTATTATGTAAAAAAAACAGCGAAAGGCGGCGCGATGCTCGACGTCGGGTGCTACGCACTCTCCCGCCTTGTCTCAATAATGGGCCCGGCAAAAAAGGTTTCCGGCTTCTCAAACCTCCTTATTCCGAAAAGAAAACTTCCCGCCAATAAAAAAGTTGTAACAGATGTAGATGATAACAATATAATGATACTGGAATTTCCTGGCGGAGTGTTCGGTACAATGAAAGCCTCATGGTGCCACCCTTACCTTGAAAACAAAACGGTAATTTACGGCAGGCACGGCTCGGTTCATATAAATTTCGACGCCGTGGACAACATCCCCCTGATAGTGCAGACAAACAGGAAAATCAAAGCAAAAAAAATAAAATGGCGCAATCTGAAAAACTGTTACGCCCCGGCCCTGCCCCTGTTTAACAATGAAAAAGACATAGTCGGAAGGTTTATAAGCGCCATAAAAAACAATAAACAGCCGGTTTACAGCGCGGCTCAGGGGCTTCACATTATGGAAATACTGCACAAGGGCTATACTGCCTCCCGAACGGGCAGAACGCAGAAAATCAGTACGGGCTTTAAGGTATGGTGGCGGAAGGAAAAAAACATTATGTCTTTCAAAAACAAATTTATCTGATTACCGGCGATTTTTTCTTTTTTGCCTTTTTGCGGGCTTTTTTCGCTTTTTTTCCGGACTCCTTTGCTGTTTTTTGCTTTTTCCTGCCGGAATGCGCCAAAAGCCACTCTTTCGCTTTTTTTTCGTCTGTAAAAGCCTTAATGTTTTTCCTGCCCGAATGCTTTACAATAACCTTAAACAGCAGCAGTGTTATTCCCGAAACCCCCAGAACCGCCCCGGCTTTTGTGTAAGGGCCGTTGTGCTTAATAAAATCCGTAAGTTTGGAAGCCACGGTTTTCGTGTACTTGGAACCCGAAACATCGGTCAGTATTAAAAGTGATTTTTTGGGCTGTTTCCTTATGATTTTTTTCGCTTTTTCTATTAACTTAATCTCTTCTTTTTCATCCACCAGCCGGGAAAAATCCAGCTTAAGGACCTTATCCCCGCAGCACTTTATGAACTTTATCCTGTCCATTGCCTTTACCTTTCCATGCGCTCAGCATTTATACGCGCGCTTTTTATTTACTGTTTTTACACCCACCGGCATTATTTTACATTTAATATTTTAATATTTCAATACTGAAATATGTTTTCCGCGCTATTCCATTTCCCCGGTAAATATTTTTTTGAGCCGCTGTTTATTAAGCTTCGGGTGCGGCATACCCGAAACCGCGATTACCTTTTCAACAAGCCCGCCGGTTTTTTGCCTCTCAATACCGAGCTTCTTCAGCCCTGCCGGAAGGTTCATATCCTTAATAAAATTTCTGAACCCCTTTATGCATATATCGATATGCGCATAGTCATTTACTTCGCCGGGCGTACTGAATATCCTTTTGGACAGCTGCACCACCCGTTTTATATTCACTTCGCTGACAAACCTCAGATAAGGCCCCAAAAACGCGGCAATACCAGCGCCGTGCGCCACATTATCATAAATACCGCTCACCGCGTGCTCTATCGGGTGCAAAACCCACCTTCCTTTTCTGCCGTAATTCGCGATTCCGTGAAGCGCGAGCGTACCCGCGAGGGAAACCTGTTCACGCGCCTCCAAATCCCCGGGGTTTCTCATAAGCCTGTAACCATTCTGCATACAGGTATGTATAATGCCTTCGCTTACCCGGTCCTGCAGCCCGGGGCTGTTTTCATCGGTTAAATATTCTTCCAGCACGTGCGCTATTATATCTATAATCCCTTCGGCTGTCTGCTTTTCCGGAACACTAAGCGTTGTCTCAGGGTCCACAATCGATACTTTGGGAAAAAGCCTGGCCGGGTTATATATGCCCGCTTTTTCCTTTGTCTCTTCATTGGTAAAAACAGCGGCGGGATTGCCCTCTGAACCGGTTCCCGCGAGAGTCGGTATAAGCATAATCGGAAGGGCGGATTTTATCTGCTCCGCCTTTTTACCCGGCCCTGCCACATAATCCCATACACTACCGCCGTTTTCCGCGACAATTGCCGCGCCTTTTGCCGCGTCCATTGCCGAACCTCCGCCCAGGCCTATTACAAAATCCGAATTATCCTCGCGCGCGAGCGAGGCCGCCTCATTTACCTCATCAACCTTTGGGTTCGGGGTAACGTGGGAATATATTACATAACCTATTTTTTCCTTTTTAAGCAGTCTTGTTACTCTGTCAAGGAGGCCCGTTTTTTTCGCGGAAAATTTCCCGGTAACAATAAGCGCTCTTTTCCCCGGGGCGGGCGCTTCTTTGCCCGCTCTCTTGACTTCTCCGCTGCCAAAAACTATACGGACAGGATTATACATAATAAAACTGTTCATAATATACCTCCGGGATTTTTCACGCCTGAATTTATGATAACATAAAAAACTCACGAATAGCAAGCAAGGGAAATTGATTATCACCGGAAAATCGGCGGGCTTTAAAAGCCTGCTGTTTTCAAGCAAATATGAAACCCCGGCAAAACTCCGGCTGACGGGCACAATTATTATTTCCTCGATACTGAACATCAATACTTCCGCAGGCAGCAGCCATACCCGGCCTGTCAAAACAAAACTAAGTTATACCCCGGGCAGAAGTGCCGCTGAAACATCCCGCGGGCGTTAGACCGCAGGATACTGCCCTTACTGTATTACCAGCCAGTCTTTGGCTTTTTCCTCGTCGGAAAACTCCTGCAGCGGCCTTTGAGAAAACTCCTTAACCGCTTTAAAAATCATTTTTTTTATCTTGCTCAGGCCGATTATCGCGGCGGCCCGCACATAGGGCTTGTTCCCTTTTGTGAATTCCCGGAAAGCCCCAACCACTTTACTGTTATATTTTGTTTTATTTACATTGGTCAGGGTCAAAAGGGAGTTTTCAGGCTGGCTCTTTACTTCTTTTTTTCCCTGCTCTATAACATCCAGTGATTCCTCTTCGGAGCAGTTAGAAAAATCAATGTAAAGAATTTTTTTTCCTTTGTGCTCGATAAACCTTACACGCTCCATTTTCTTCCTCCAAATACTTCCTGGTCTCAGAACTTTTCAGCCGGGTATGAATTATACAAAATTAATCCGCCAATTACAACCCGCCGGCATTCGCCCCGTTTTTTGTCCCTAATTATTCCTTATCGGTTAATAATTATTACTTTTTATCCGTATATTCCTTTATCTATATACCATACCGATCCCGGGCCCTCTTCATTCAGCATTCCCGCGGGGTACTGTTTTTTCACCTTTTTCGGGCCGCGGAAAATGGATTTCAGTATTTCACCCTTGCCTTGCCCTCCAATAATAAACATAACCTTTTTACCGTTGCTTAAAACCGGCATTGTCATTGTTATCCTGTCCCTGAGTGTTACCCTGGCGTGGGCCTTTACCCTAACGACCCATTTTTTCTTTTCATTAAGCGCGACGTTCCCCGGAAAAAGCGAGGCAGTATGCCCGTCCGCGCCCACGCCAAGCAGGATAAGGTCAAATACGGGAAAACTGCCTTTTAGCTCTTTTTTTTCCCCGTCCTTAAAAAAATTCCTGAGTGTATCCTCATAAACTTCAGCGGCTTTTTCCGGTGACTCCTCCTCAACCGGTATGGGGAAAACATTATTTTCGGGTACGGTAACCTTTGACACAAACGCGCTGTCCGCCATCCTGTAATTCGAGTCATTGTTTGTTTTTTCCACGTACCTCTCATCGCCCCAGAAAATAAAAACCTTTTCCCAGTCAACGGCGGATTTCAGGGGTTCCTGCGCCAGTTTTTCGTATATCATCCTCGGAGAATTTCCTCCGGAAAGTACAATGGTAAAATAACCCTTTTCTTTTATTTCTTCTGCCGCGTGCTTTGCTATTGTTTCCGCGGCGGCCGCCGCCATTCTTTCATAACTGTTAAACTCCATTACAGCCATCCCGGTTCCTCCCTGTATTTCAGTATCGAACGCCGCTTTTATTTTTTATCCGGCTTTGAATGCCCTGCCCCTCCCGCGCCTGTCCCGCCGCTTCTCACATCTTCGCCTTTTTTCACGGCTGAATGCCCGCCGAATTCCCTTCTCAGAGCCGCAGTAACTTTATTCGCGAAGACGTCTTTCTGCCGTGAATTGAACCTTTTAAAAAGCGACGCGGCTATAACATCCGCCGCCGTTCCGAGGTCGGCCGCTTCCTTTACTGTCCACCTCGCCTCTCCTGAGTCCTCCACATACCCCTGTATTTCCGAAAGATTTTTATCTTTTTTAAACGCCGTTTCCAAAAGGCCAAGCAGCCAGGAACGAATGACACTGCCGTTGTTCCATACGCCGGCCACTTTATCATTCTCTATATCTTTACCGTAGGGCGAGGCGTTCAATATCTCAAACCCCTCGCCATAAGCCTCCATCATGGCGTACTCTATGCCGTTATGAACCATTTTTACGAAATGCCCGGCGCCGGTCCCGCCGCAGTAAAGGTAACCTTTGTCAGGGGCAAGTGATTTTATAACGGGTTCTATGGCGTCAAAATCTTTTTTATCCCCTCCTATCATAACGCTGTAACCCTCTTTAAGCCCCCAGATCCCCCCGGAAACACCGGCGTCGACATATTTTATACCGGCCTTTTTAAGTTCTTCCCCCCTTTGTATATCGTCTTTATAATAAGTATTTGCCCCGTCCACTATAATGTCATCTTTTGAAAGCAAGCCTTTAAGTTCTTTAATACATTCGCCGGTAACGCCTCCTGCCGGGAGCATAACCCATACTACTTTCGGTTTATCGAGTTTTGAAACCATTTCCTGAAGTGAAAAAGAAGGAATCGCCCCTTCGGCCTCTATTTCAAGTATGCTGCCGCGCCTGCTGTCATAAACAACAACCTCATGAGCGTTTTTCAGAAGCCTGCGCGCCATGTCCGCCCCCATTCTTCCGAGCCCTATCATCCCTATCTTCATAATAACCTCCTATAACAAGTTTCCAGCTGCCCGCCTTTCACAAATAACGGGTATATCTTCTGCCGATAATTATAAGAACAACTATTGCCGTTATTATTATAACAGGAATTAAAATGTTATTTAAGGGGGTTTTATTAAATTCGCCTGAACCCGTGGTATAGTAAATTATGGAAGGCAAAAGAAAAACAGCCGACCACAATATATAAACAGCCGGTTTCACTTTTGTCATTCCGAAAAAATAACCGACAAAAGAGGCGGGAAAAAACGGAATAATCCTCATTAATATAACGTATATCACCCCATTCTTTCCTATATTATAATCAGCCGCGGTAAGAACCTTTTTTTTAAAGACAATCCTCTCCACGGTATCCCTGAGGAAAAACCGGGCAATAAAAAAAGAAAGCACAGACCCTGTTATAGCTCCTGCCCAGCACGCGGCCGCTCCCGCGGCAGGGCCGTAAGCCTCTCCCGCGAATACCGCGAGCGGTGAAACCGGCAGAAGAAGAATTAACGCCCCCGCGTACATCAGCGCAAAAACAAATATATTTGCCCCACCCTGCCCCTGCGCGGCAACTTCTTTTATTTTTTCCGGTACGCCCCACGCCCTCAGAAGTATGAAAACCAGGGCCAGCAGAACGATAAAAGCCAGGGGTTTAAACCAAAATTTTTTCACCCTGCCTCCTTTTTTAATCCTTTTTTTTGCAGGTATCAAACCCAAAAAGCGCGTAAATACCGCAGAACCCGGTTATCCCGGTAATCAAAAGTATGCCTCCGATTACCCATAGAATAATCGCGGCCCACCCCGCGGCAGAGAAACCCGCAGCCACAAGTACCACGCCTACAACAATTCTGAAAACCCTGTCGATTTTACCTTGATTTGTTTTCATAACAACCTCCTATAATAAGTTTATCGACAAAACCCCCTCTCCCCTTGAGGGGTAGAGGGATGTCCTGAGCCTGCCGAAGGACAGGGTGAGGGGTGCGGCTATATAGCCCGCCTTCTTCCCTTTTTTGTCCCTTTTCCTCCTGTTACGCACCTCCAAATTTTTTGTTTATCGACAAAACCCCCTCTCCCCTTGTGGGACTCTTTTTAGTGCCCCCTGAGGGTAGAGGGATGTCCTGAGCCTGCCGAAGGACAGGGTGAGGGGCGCGGCTATACGGCCCGCCTTCTTCCCTTTTTGTCCCTTTTCCTTATGCTAACGCCGCGTCAAATTTACTGTAATTTATAATCAGTAAATAAAAATTGTAAATTTTATCGTTTATATTTGTCTATCCACATAAATTCTTCCCTGTCTTTTCTCGGCGGCCTTTGTTTTTCGGATTCTTTTTGTTTTTCACTGAGCCCGGAAAGCTCGTCTGTCTTTTTCCCTATGTTCAAAAGCGTTATAACGTCGTATTCTTTCGGTATATTGAGCGCCTCTTTTACTTTTTCAGCGGAAAATCCCGCTATCGCGTGCGCGGCAAGCCCCATGCCGGCTGCCCTGAGCATCATGGAAGACACAGCCATTCCTGTGTCAAAAAGGTAGTATTCCCTCCCTCCTGTGACGCAGTCATCGTCTTTTTTTGTGAATACCGCTATTATAAGAGAAGATTTTTTTGCCCATTCATTCCCCTTGCTCAGCGCGTCAAAAATTTTTTCAAGCCTGTCCTTTGACTTTACAAATACAAACTTCCACGGCTGCTTGTTATAACAGGAAGCTGTAAGGCTCGCAGCCCGCGCCAGCTCGTCTGTCATTTCGCCCGTTATATTCACGGGCGCGAATGCCCTGTATGACCTTCTTTTCTCAATGACTTCTTTTATCTCCATATCGATCCTCTCTCATGAATTATTTTACCACTTTTCCTGTTTTTTCCGGTTCTTTCTTTTTTTCCTTAACCTCGATTGCTGTTTCCTCGTCTCCGTACGCGCTGCACTTTGCCTTTATTTTTATTTTATCCCCGGTTTTTGCTCCGGGTATTATATATTTAAACTCCTGGCCTGTTTTTTCTTCCTGCATGATATTTTCCTGCCCGATTAATTCATCGCCTTCCAGCCATACTGTTATTTTTTCGATAAAATGATTTTCAGGGTTTCTTACATTATGACTGACTTCCAGGTAAAGCGCGCTTTCTTCGGTATCGAACCGCGCCTTGATTTTATCCGGCGAATGGCCAAAAACAGCCCCTCCCGCAAAAAATAAAACACAGGTAAAAACGACAAAATACATTTTTTTCATTTTCACCCTCCCTTTCATTTCAAAGATTCGGTAAAATCATTAAGTATTTCAGTATTGACTTTTCTTTTAAACATGGGTTCTTTGTTTTCCTTGTACATCCTGAGATTGTCTTCGAAACACGGCCTTTCCGTGTTTTCATATATAATACCTGTAGGGTACGGTTCTTTTTCCCCTGCTTTTGCGAAGGCGGCATTTTTATCGGCAGGATTATGATTTTCATCGAGTTTATAAGTATTCTCCCTGTACCATTTATGTGTATTGATTTTGTTAAAAGAAACACACGCCTGAAAAATATCCACAAGCGCCATGCCTTTATGCGACACAGCCTTTTTTATTATTTCCTTTGCCTGATCCATT
Source organism: uncultured Spirochaetia bacterium (assembly GCA_964534075.1). Classification (GTDB taxonomy): domain Bacteria; phylum Oederibacteriota; class PGYV01; order PGYV01; family CAYTNY01; genus CAZHOD01. The sequence goes on along the minus strand of CAZHOD010000030.1, from coordinate 1,159 downwards.
TCATGCACGGCTGTCCTCGCTACAAAAGGCACATCCATGGATATTGCCAGCGCAATTGGGTTTATTGGCTCTTCAAATACGCCGTCCACCTGTATCGGCGTGACCATACCGTGCTGCGATGTAGGGGATGCCTGCCCTTTTGTAAGCCCGTATACCATATTGTTGTGCACAATAACGGTTATATCGGGGTTCCTTCTCATCGCGTGTATAAGGTGGTTCCCGCCTTCGCCGTACATATCGCCGTCCCCTGATTCCAGGATTACTTTGAGGTTCGGGTTCGCGGCCTTTATGGCGGTTGCCGCAGGCATTGCCCTGCCGTGCAGCCCGTTGAAATAACTTACATCAAGATACTGGGGCGCTTTTGCCGCCTGGCCTATGCCGGACACCATGACAAGATTTTCCCCTGAGATAATTTTTTCATCATTCAGTTCCTTAAGCGCTTTTAACATGATATTTTTTATCCCGAAATTACCGCATCCGGGGCACCACGCGATTTCCGTATCATAATCAAAAGGTTTTTCCATATTTTTACTCCTTGATTTTGTATTTTATTTCTATGTCTGCCAAAACAGCTATGTCCGCCGCCTATAGGATTTTACTGAACTTGCTCGTAAGTTCTTCCACTGAAAAAGGCATACCTGTATATTTGTTTATTTTGTTGTCCATGTCCCTGCCTGTCTCAAGTTTCACAAGCGACGCGAACTGGCTGTCTGCGTTGTTTTCAACCGATATAACCTTTTTTGCCTTTTTGACATAACCTGCCACCTCTTTGGGCAGGGGATAAACCTGCGGACAGAACAAAAAGGCTGTATTTTTCGACCCGGCCCTTTCCATTGCCTCGAGTACGGGGTTATGGGACGATCCCCATCCTATAATAAGGTTTTTGTAATTCTTCGGGCCGTACAAAACGGGTTTTATGGTGTTTTTATAAACTTCCTTTGCCTTTTTCAGGCGTTTTTCCACCTGCTTCAGCCTTATATTGTCGAGGTTTTCGGTTATCCTGCCTGTTTCGTCATGCTCATCAGAATCCAGGCATACAGCCCCGCTGCCGTACCCGGGTATTCCCCTGGGTGTTATCCCGTTTTTCGTAAATTCATAACGTTTGTAATCTTTATCCGTCTTTGTTATAAAACATTCTGATTTGGCTTTGCCGGTATCG
>CAZHOD010000029.1:0-10957 GCA_964534075.1 uncultured Spirochaetia bacterium | reverse complement strand
AAAGGCGTCGACCCTCTGAGGCATTTATCCGGAAAGGGTTACAGAAAAAAGAAAAAACACGGAATCATCATAGTGGTTATTGCCCTTATCGCCGCGGGGTTTATTATTTATAAACTTTCCGGTGATAATATACGTTATTACTTCCATGTAAAAAGCGGGGTGAATAACCTTGAAAAATCAAAAATAACATACGCTATATCGGATTTCAATAAAGCGCTGAACATAAAACCGGATGGCGCCATCGCGATGGACGGCCTCGGCTCCGCGGCAATAAAACAGAAAAAATTCGATCTCGCGAATAAGCGCTTTACTGAAGCACTTGCCGCGGGCCTGAAATCCAACAATGTAATCGGCCACACAGAATACGGGCTCGCTTACCTCGATATCGGGCTTTACAGACAGGCAAAAGAAGAATTCCGCCGGGCAATAAAGCTTAACAACGTAGATTACAGCGCCCTGTACGGCATGGGATGCTGTATGCACGCGGAAAGGAACATCGACAGCGCCATATCATATTACAACAAGGCGCTTACCTATAATCCCAAATACACGCCTGCCAGAAAAAACCTTTCGCTGGCAGAGGATGACAAGCACCGCGGCGCTATATACTATATGTTTGACCGCAACGGCGAACCCCTGGCCCGTTACAACCTGATTTCCTACCGGAATAAAAAAACCTATGTTTTAAACCACAAAACCGCCCACATAACCGGCTACGACAGTAACCGCAGGGACAAAAAAGCCGGGCTTGAAAAATACCTGGAGGGATACCTTACAGGAAATAAAATTTACCTTACTATCGACATAAAAGTTCAAAAAGCCATAGCCCGGGCCCTCGGATATTATAAAGGAAGCGTGGTTGTAATTAACCCGGAAACAGGCGGCATACTCGGCCTTTACAACCAGCCGACTTACCAGCCGAACAATGTCGACAGAGACTGGTGGAAAATACTGACAAACAAAAATAAACCTTTTTTAAACAGGGCAGTGGACAAGCTTTACGAACCCGGCTCAATAGCAAAAATAATAACCCTGGCAGCGGCTTTTGAAGGAGGCCTAAACGAGGACGACATATTCCCGATTCAATGCGCGGGCTCGACCAGGTTCAGCAAGGGCGGCAAAGCTTTCTGGTGCTGGAAAAAACACGGAGTAATAAAATCTATAGAGGAGACCCTGGACACTTCATGTAATATAGGAATGGCATTTATAGGTTTTGATGTTGGCGGGCCAAAACTATCCGAATACAACGCCCGCTTCGGGTTCGGCAAAAAATTCGACATAGGTTTCAATGACCCTTTAAGGAAAAAAAATATTTCGATCCCCGTGGATATGAGTACTGCCCCGACGCGCCATCCCGGCAGGTATGAACTGGCCATGCACGCATGCGGCCTTTCTCCGCATGACGACGGCTCGTACAAAATCACCCCTCTTCACGCGGCGCTTCTGGCGTCGACGATTGCGAATGACGGCATAATGATGAAACCTCATATTATAAAGGAAATAAGGAACGTAAACGGAAAACTCCTTTATAAGGCGAAGCCGCGGGAAATCTCCCGGCCAATCTCGTCGTCGACAGCGTCAAAAATCAACGAGCTTATGGTCGACACAGTGGAAAAAGGCATAGGAAAAAATGCCCGCGTAAAAGGCGTTAAAATAGCGGGCAAGACCGGCACTTCCGGCGGCGATAAAAAAGGGCTCCTTCACGCCTGGTTCATATCTTTCGCGCCCGCGGGCTCGCCTGATTACGCCATGGCTGTTGTGGGCGATAATGAAGGAAAAGGGATGTCCGTCGCGGCACCTGTCGCCGGCGCGGTTTATGAATCCATATTTCCGGAATAAAACCTTTTCCGCGGCGAACCTCTGAATACCGCGGTTCACCAGGGCGCTTCGCTGTTTCCCCCTTCTTTTTTAGCCGCGTCTTCGACGACTCCGGCCCGGTGCGGAAAAATATACTCAACACAAACAGACAGCCGCTGATTGTAAATATCGTTTATTATATTATCCTGAAGAAACGCGTAATCGAATTTTACTGTAAAAATTTCCGAGGGCTCAAGCTTTATCCCGACACCCATTGTTATTGACCCGTTGTATCCCCCCCTTATATAAAAAACCCTGTTGGCCTCCGCCTCCGCTCCGAATTTCGGCCTGAAATAGCCGTAAGAACTGTATAAAACATCCCCCGAAATAATCAGGTTTAAATATAAAACACCGAATATGTTCCTGAACCTGTATGAGGCCCCGCCTGTTGCTGACCACGGGATAATGTCCACGCGGCCCCTGCTCTCCCAGTTAAGGTTCGAATTTATATTCATTACACCCGCCGATATATCCAGCCTTTCGGCCGGCCTGTACAACACGCCCGCGTCAAACCCAATCCCGCTGCCGCTCACGGTTCCTATATTGTGCACCAGGATTTTAAACGTAGCGCCGGCATAAAAACGTTTTGTAAGCCCTGCCGCCGCGGTAAACAAGAAAGCATGGGCTGTTTCCGAGATAGTGCCCTCAGGGTCGGGCGAGTTGGTGCTCCTGACCTCTATATCACTGCCCCCGGAATAATTGAGCCACGCGATCCCCGCGGAAAAACGGTTATTATCGATGGCAAAAGGCTTGACAGCGGCTATATAATTCATGGACCTGCCAAAACTTAAAAAATAGGTCTCCGCGCTGAGCTGCAGCCCCTGCGCGCCGACCGCGCCGGCCGGGTTATAAAACAAAGCAGCTGTATCTTCGGCAATCGAGCTGTACGCCCCGCCCATCCCTGTGGCCCTCGACCCCACACCGAGTTTCATAAAAGCGAAAGCTTCTCCGCCGTCAACCGCGTGCGCGGCAGCCGGGATAAATAATATCAGAATTGTAATAAAAAAATTTTTTTTCATGTTTTGATTTTACTCCAGCTTTTTATCCTTTTTGTCTCTATCTTACAATTTTGTGTTTTCAATTATAAATTTTAATTCAATAACGTATTGCTATTTTGTTTTTTCCTATGATTTTAGGGTCCTTTATAACATAAAAATAAACGCCGCTCGCTGCCTTTTCCCCGTTTTTATTCCTGCCGTCCCATTTGACAATGTTCAGCCCTTTCACAAGTCCGCTTTTATCCGGCGTTCTCTCAAAAACAACATCGCCTGCCGCGTCGTATATTTCGATACTGACCTCCCTGGCCTCATCCAGGGCAAAAGTTATGTTCGCGTAAATATCTTTATCCGGAGAAAAAGGATTGGGCCAGCTGTAAGTTTTTATATATGAGGGCCCTACCTCGTTAAATTCTTTTTTCAAAGCCCGGTAAACATTCACCCTTCCCCAGCCGGTATACTCGTCATAACCCACAGCCCCTGCGTCATCTGATGTCTGTTCTATTATGTTCCGCGTATCATCATTGCTGAGGCCGTCGAATTTAAGCGTAATGAGCGCGGCCAGGCCCGAAACAACAGGCGCGGAAAAAGAAGTGCCGCTGAATTCCGTGTAATTGTCATAAGAATTGTTTCCCGGCGCCCAGATCTGCTCACCCGGAGCGGAGACGTCTATTTTTCCGTAATTCGAAAAATCACTGCGGGTGTCATCCTCACCTGTGGAAGCCACGCTTATGACATTTGAATAGGCCGCGGGATAATAGGCTTCCACGCCTTCGTTGCCGGCTGCCGCGATGTTTATACAGCCGCGCCCATACGCGTAATTTACCGCGTTCTGCATAACTTCACCCACGGCATGCCCCCCAAAACTGTAATTAAGTATTTTAGCGCCGTTATCGACCGCCCATTTTACGCCGGAATAAATATCGGAATCATATCCGGCTCCCTCCTCATCAAGCACTTTGACCGGCATTATATAAACCCTCGCGGTCCAGGTGGAATTAATATACGCGGTTCCCGCTATACCGCTGTTATTATTTGTATCGGCGGCTATTATACCTGCCACATTTGTCCCGTGCCCGCCTGTTATATCATCGTCATAAGGAGGTGCGGACGGATTCAGTATATTTTTTCCGGTTATTGTTACATTATTAAGATCCTCATGGCCCCCGTCGGTTTCATAATCCGTATCCCCCTCATAACCCACCCCTGTATCGAGCACAGCCACTATAACCTGCTTGTCCTTAGAAGAGTCAATCAACCCGTAATTACACGCCGCGTCAGCTGATACTTTGTTATAACCCCATTGCAGCGGTGTATTCGCGGGCGGCAGGACATTGTTCCCCTGGTAATAAGGATCGTTGGGCGCGGGCCATACTCGGGCGTACCTGATATAATCGGGCTGGGCCGCTTTGACAATTCCGTATGTTTTTAATTTATTTACTGTATCCCTGATATTTTTCTTGTTCTTTATCCTGTATACATTAAAAGGAACATTATCAAGATGGACGGCCGCGCTTTCGAGCCTGTATTTTTGCTGCAGCGCCCTTATAACTCCTGTTTTTGTTTTCACAGCGGCTCCGAGTTTTTCAGCGTCCCTGTTTATTTTTTCCTGTGTGGGGCTCTTTTTGAACCGGACTATTATACGGTCATCAAAAAGCGGCCTTTTTTCGGAAGAATGAAGAAAACCCGGAAAATTCGCGAAAAACAAAACCGAAAATAACACCGGCAATGTATTCTTTATTTTAAAACCGGACGCGCTTTTCACACCACTTCCTCTGTTTTATCCATAATAACCGAGGCGAGGTAACTCTTTGCGCCGCTTCCCGCGAAAAGCCTTTTCCCCCCGGGCCCGAGTATTGTTATCCTGTTCGAATCCGAACCAAAACCGGTATTTTTCCCGGAAACGTTATTATAAACAATAATATCAAGGTTCTTTTTTCTTAATTTTTCTTTTGCGCGCTTTATTCCGCCGCCTGCCTCAGCAGCGAAACCCACAAACACCTTTTTTCCTTTTCTCCTGCCTGCAGACGCCAGTATATCCTCTGTGGGCGTAAGTTCAAGTTTAAGTTTATCCTGCCTTTGTATTTTTGTTTTTTTTCCCGAATTTTGAGTTTTAACTCTAAAATCCCCTACTGCCGCTGCCCCTATAAATATATCCACGGTCGCTAAATGCCTTTTCACGGCGCTGAACATGTCGGCCGCGGAAGTTACCCTTACCACCCTCGCGTTTTCGGGGACAAATTCTGTCTCTCCGGTTATAAAAACAACGTCCGCGCCCCGGGAAGAGGCGTCTTCGGCAAGGTAATAACCGGTTTTCCCTGATGAAGGGTTTGAAATAAACCTGATTTTATCTATATATTCCCTCGTCGGGCCGGATGTTATCAGTACTTTTTTTCCTTTTAGAGTCTTTTTTTTTACGGCCCTCGTGACAGCCTCCACAATATTTTCCGGCGGTTCTATGTGCCCGGCCCCTTCCTCTCCGCAGGCCAGAGCGCCTTTTGCCGGGCCTATAAAAATATAACCGTATTTTTTTAATTTAATTACGTTCGAGCGGACGATTTTGTTATTCCACATACTTGAATTCATCGCCGGCGCTATCAGGACGGGTTTTTCCGAAGCCATAACCACAGTAGTAAGCAGGTCATCCGCGATGCCCGAAGCGATTTTCCCGATTATATTGGCGGTGGCAGGAGCGATAAGCACCGCGTCGCATTCCCGGGCAAGGCCGATATGGCGTATTTTTGACGCCGACTTTTTATTTTCCGCGAACATATCACAATAGACAGGATTGCCGGAAAGTTTTCTTAATGTCAGCGGCGTTATGAATTTCCCCGCCGAGCGGGTCATCACGCAGGTTACATCGGTTTTTTTCTTTTTTAACCCCCTTATTATATCCCCGGCCTTATAAGCGGCTATACCCCCCGTTACGCCGAGGACTATCCTGGCCAAGATATTATTATTCTCCTGTATTGATTTTTTCCAGGTTGAATTCGGGGTATTTAATCCTGTCCGTAAAAAATTCTTCTACGGCAATAACCGTTGGTTTGTTCTTCCGTAATTCCTCATCCGTGTCGGCCGGATTTTCCCTTATTGCTTTCGCCCTGCTCGCGATTATTATCGCGGCCGCGTACTTATTGGATATTTTTTCTTTCATATCCCCGATTGTGAATTTTACTTTTTCCATTTCTTCCTCCTTTTATTTTATTTCGTATTTTTTAAACTGTTCAAGCTTAAAAACGCATTCCATATAATTCACCGCTTCTCCTATCTCCCGGTTGATTACTATATAATCATATTTATCCTTTTCTTTCAATTCCTTTTTAGCCAGGCCAAGCCTTTGCTTCATGTCTTTTTTTGTCTCTGTTTTGCGTTTTTTCAGCCGGTTTTTAAGTTCCCGGAAGGATGGAGGGATAAGAAAAATTGTTATACAGCCCTTTATTTCGCGTTTTATGCCCCTGGCGCCCTGCACATCCACATCCATAATAACATTTTTGCCCCTGTTTACCGGCTTTACCACGGTTTCCTTCAGCGTGCCGTAATAATTGCCCAGAACTCGGGCGTGCTCAAGGAATTTTCCTTTTTTTATATAATCCCTGAATTTTTCCCTGCTTATGAAAAAATAATCTTTTCCGTCTTTTTCACCTTTTCTCGGGCTCCTTGTTGTCGCGGAAACCGAAATAACAAAATCCTTATTGTATTTTTTTAAAAACCTCTTAATGACAGTCGTCTTGCCCGTTGCCGACGGAGCCGAAACGACAAAAATCAGGCCTTTTTTTCTCACTTTTTCTCCGCACCTCTTTCTTTGCCCGCGCACCTGTTAATAAGCGTTTCGGTTCCCAGCGCCGACAGGATATAATGATTGCTGTCCGTTATAACAACCGATTTTATTTTTTTCCCCCTGGTAGCGTCTATAAGCATGGACGATTTCCTCGCCTCATCTACCATTCTTTTCACCGGGGTGGAGCTTATCGATACTATTGATATTACCCTGGATTTTATTACCGCGTTGTCAAAACCTACGTTTAAAAGTTCCATTTAAGCTCCCTTCCGCGCGCTGTTTCCTGCCCCGCTCGGTATTACCGCGGTTAAGTCACTCAAGATTCATTGCCTGCTCCCGTATTTTTTCGGTATTTTCCTTAATTATAATAACACTTTTTGTTATTACGTCATCCTGGGTTTTTGAAGCTATAGTGTTTGCTTCCCTGTAAATTTCCTGCCCTATAAAATCGGTTTTCCTTCCGCAACCCTCTTTGTTTTTTACTGCCTGGCCTAGCTGCTTTATATGCGAAAAAAGCCTCACAAGTTCCTCGTTTATGTCCATGCGGTCCAGAATTTCCACCAGTTCCCTGTTAAGAGAAGAACCCCTGCCCTGCTTATCCAGAAGCGCGTAAGCTTTTTCCCCGGTTTTTTTTATATAATTCTTTTTATATACCGGGTATCTTTTTTTAATTTTCGCGGTTTCGGCCCTTATTATCGACGCTCTTTTACTGATATCCGCGGCGAGGCGCCGCCCCTCCTTTTTTTTCATTGCCATAAAATCACGCGCGGCGCGGGAAACCGCTGTTTCCAGTTTTTTCCAGCTGAACATCCCGGGGTCCGCGTCCTGTACCTCGATAATTCCCTCGACAGAATTAAGCGCAAGCCCTATGGACGGTTTTTCTTTTCCCGCCTTCAGCGCGAGTTTACTTAATTTTCCGTAAACTTCGCTGAAAAATTCCTCGTTTATTTTTACTTTTTTCCTGAAAGCGGACCTGTCTATACCCACATAAACATCAACCCGCCCCCTTTTTATTATCCCGGAAAAATATCTATGAATACGCGGTTCCATCGCGAACAGTTCCTGAGGGGCGTGAAGTGAAACCTCCCTGTATTTCGAGTTCAAACCCCTGATATTTATGGTGTATTCGCGGGTCCTGCATGTACCCCACCCTGTCATGCTATAAGGCATAAGGCTCCTCCCTGCTCATTTTGCCACAGCAACCACAACAGCCACGAGTGAAACCGCGAGAGCCGTTATCCCCGCGTAGGGCCACTGAAGTACGGCGCTGAATATGTCGTCCTCCCCGGTGTAGTGCGTTTTTACCTCGCCTATATCCTTTTTCAGGCGGCCAATTTCTTTTTCATTATTGCTTATTTCGCTCTTTAAAACGGCCAGAATATCGTCCCAGCTCTGCATTTTATCAGTCCTTTCCCTGAGCGCGTCCTTCATTCCGGTAAATTCTTTTATATATTTTTGAATTTCTTCCTCTGATTCCCCGTAATCACCGCGCAGCTTATCGAGCCTTTTCCCGTACTGCCCGAGCTTCTCCGCAATACCGCGCAGCTCCATTGATTTTTTCTCCAGTTTTTTTAACTCACCCTCAATATTCTTAACGGTCTTTTCTATATTGTCTGCCCGGCCTTTTTCAGCATCAATAATTTCTTTTAATTTTTCATACCGCTTCGCCAGGATGTTTATGTTTTTTTTCTGCTCATCCAGTTGTTCTTTCATGGCCACGGCTGCCGCTCCTTCCCGGGATGTTTCAGCGGTTTCGGCTGTTTCGGCCGTTTCCGCCGCTCCGGCGGCCGTCTCCGCGCCGCGAATCACGGAAGGAGCCGAAAACAAAAGAGCCATTAAAAAAAATACCGCGGCGGTGTTAACTGTTTTCATTCTTATTTTTTACCTTTTCGTAAATATAATCGAAAACAGAAACAGCAGTAAACCCGAAACCAAAAACAAAAAATATAAACTTAAAGACATTGGACATAACCGGGTCATATTTTCCTCCGGTGGTAAAATAAACCACGATCGCGAGCACGGCCAAAAAAGCCCAGAAAAAAATATTTATATAAATATAATCTTTAATCGTAAATTCGTCTTTGCCTGCCTGTTTTTGTTGTTTTTTTGGGTCCTTATTTTTTTTCTTTTTTGCCATGACAACCGCCCTCCTTATTGCTTATACATAGTATTCTGCGGGCCGCCTGAACGCGCAGGCCCCTTAACTTCTGCCTATCCCGCTATAGCTGAACCCCATTTTTTTCATATTTTCCGGGTCATAAATATTCCTGGCATCTACAACCGCCGGAGTTTTCATGATTTTTTTTATTTTTTTAAAATCTATTTTTTTAAACTCGTCCCATTCCGTAAGCACAACAAGGCATTCAGCTTTTTCCGCCGCGGCGTAAGGGTCCTTTACGGTTTTCACCTGCCCGAATACCTTTTTTATTTTTGCGGCAGCAGCCGGGTCGAACGCCTTTATCCTGCACCCTTTATCAAGAAGCGCCTTTATAATATCCGTCGATACCGCCTCCCTTATATCGTCCGTATTGGGCTTAAAAGCGAGCCCGAGTACACCCACCTGCCTGCCTTCTATTGTTCCAAGCATATTCTTTATTTTGTTAAAAACTATTTTTCTCTGCTGTTTATTTACGTCCATGACAGCGTTAAGTATCCGGGGCTCATAATCCTCGTTTCTTGCCATGCACCTCAGGGCGGCTACGTCCTTGGGAAAACACGACCCTCCGTAACCCGCGCCGGCATTTAAAAACATCTTCCCTATTCTTTTGTCGAGCCCCATTCCGTCCGCCACCGTCTCTACGTCGGCTCCTACCTTCTCGCAGATATTCGCTATTTCATTTATAAATGAAATTTTCATGGCGAGGAACGTGTTGGAGGCGTGTTTTATCATTTCCGCGCTCCTTATATCCGCTATGATTATTTTTGTTTTGAGTGGTTTAAATATTTCAGCTACGGCCCGGGCGGCTTCTTTCCTCTTTGCGCCTACCACCACCCTGTCCGGGTTCATAAAATCACAAATCGCGCTGCCCTCCCTTAAAAATTCCGGGCATGAAGCGACATCAAAATCATATTTGCCTTTTGAGTTATCTTCAATTATGCTTTCCACAAGGTCTCCGACACCCACGGGAACCGTGGACTTGTCCACTATTATCTTTCTGCCGTCCATATTTTTACCTATTGTTTTGGCAACCGCTTTGATATAGGACAGGTCCGCTTCCCCTGTTTCTGTCGGAGGGGTTCCCACCGCGATAAATATTATTGACGCCTTTGAAATTCCTTCTTTAATGCTTGTGGTGAATTTCAGGCGTTTTTTATTTTTTTCCAGAAGTTCCTTCAGGCCGGGCTCATAAATAGGGACCTTCCCCTTTTTCAGCCCTTCTATCTTTGCTTTGTTTATATCCACGCACGTAACGCTGTTTCCGAGGTCCGCCATACATACCCCGGTTACAAGCCCTACATACCCGGTACCTATAACGCACAGGCGCATATTTTTCCTCCGTATAATTATAAAATTCAGGTTTTATATATACCATAAAAACGGGGGTTTTACAATATTTTTTAACCCTTTAAATGTACCTTTAAATGAGAGTTGGATTTAATTCGAATAAAACATGCTTGTTGCCGTTAAATCCCCAATTCCGGATTCCAAATAAAACCATTGTTTATTACTTATTACTATTTGCTTGTTGTTTTTGCCAGACCTTCAACCGCCCGGGCTGTCAAATTAGCTTTTAGCAGGCTGCTGAAAAACTCTTTCTATGGTCATTCTGAGCCCCTGAACCACTCATTGCATTCGGATTCAGGGCGCGTGCACGCGTGCTATAAACCTGAATGAAATGAATGGTTTATAGTAAGAATCCCTGTATTTGACGGCGAAAGCCGTCATCCTGCCTGCCAGCCGGAGTCTTGACGCAGGCGGGAGGAGCAGTGAGCCCGTCGAACTGTGACATGAGGATTTCTGTTCTTAAAAACAGAGATTCTCCTCGCAGAGGATAAAAAATGTAAGGCTTTACAACGAAATCCCCCTGTATCCCCCTTTTGGGAAAAGGGGGCAAAAAGGACCAAAGCCAACATTTCTATATGCACCCCTCAAGGAGGTACTGTAAAGAGTTAAAGAGGGTAAAAAGTACCAAAACCAACACACTCTCGTAGCCTGTCCTGAACGAAGCCGTTGGAGTCGCTCACAATGACAATTCCGGGGTTTTTCAGCAGCCTGTTAGATTTTTATTTCACCACCACACACTTCCCCCACTTTATTGCACTTTTATTTTCTGTTTCCGCTTCCACACTGTACAGATACACGCCTGACGATACTTCCCTGCCGGAA